>CAZENC010000001.1:0-36894 GCA_964513115.1 uncultured Desulfobacteraceae bacterium
TTGAAAATATGGTGAATGAGGCAGCCCTTATGGCGGCCCGCCGCTCCAAAGACAGGGTGGGAATGGTCGATTTCGAAGATGCCAAGGACAAGGTCCTGATGGGCGCAGAACGGAAAAGCATGATCATAAGTGATGAAGAAAAGAAGATCACCGCCTACCACGAGGCTGGACATACCTTAGTAGCCAAATTAACTCCTAACGCGGATCCTATCCACAAGGTTACAATTATCCCGAGGGGCAGGGCGCTTGGATTGACCCAGCAGCTACCTATAGATGAAAAACATACCTATCCAAAAGAATATCTGTTAAGCACTATCTCCATATTAATGGGAGGAAGGGCGGCTGAGGAGATTGTCCTGGACCTGCAGACGACTGGTGCTGGAAATGATATCGAACGGGCCTCGGATATAGCCCGCAAAATGGTATGTGACTACGGTATGAGCCAGGAGTTGGGCCCTCTTACATTCGGCAAGAGGGAGGAACAGATCTTTTTGGGCAGGGAACTCTCGCAGCATCGAGATTACAGTGAGTCAACAGCACAAAAGATAGATGAGGAGGTAAGGAACATTGTAACCAGCGCCTACAAAAAAAGCTCGCAGATTATAAAAGACAACATCGATACCCTGCATAGAATGGCCAAAGGCCTTCTGGAAAAAGAAACTTTGGACAGTCATGATATTGATGAAATAATGGCTGCCGGGGATGCACCAGAACCTCAAAAAACCGAGGCTATTGCAACCTGATAAAAGGAATGAATCGAATGGGGTTCGCGCTGAGCTGGGCAGACTACTCCTTAAACCTGGACCGGAGAACTCATGTCATGGGGGTTTTGAATGTAACCCCCGATTCCTTTTCGGACGGGGGTCGCTATTTTGACCTGGATAACGCTGTCGAACATGCCTTAGTAATGGCCAGGGAGGGTGCAGATATAATTGATGTAGGCGGCGAATCAACAAGACCCTATGCCCCAAAAATTTCCACCAATGAAGAAATGGATCGGGTAATTCCCGTGATAGAGGCCCTGTCTGAAGAACTCACAATTCCGATCAGCATAGATACTTACAAGCATGAAGTTGCGCAGGAGGCCTTGAAACGCGGAGCCTCCATAATCAATGATATAAGCGCGTTAAGGTTTGATCCTCAAATGGCTTCAATTGCAGCCAAGGCAGGAGTTCCCGTGATCCTCATGCATATGAAGGGAACGCCTGAAAATATGCAGGACGATCCTGCCTATGAGGATCTTATCACAGAAATCCTGGGCTTTTTGAAGGGTGCCATAAGGCGGGCTATGGCCGCCGGTATTAATGAGGATTTGATTCTTGTGGACCCAGGGATCGGGTTTGGAAAAACATTTGATGACAATCTCAAAATTATCAGGGACCTTTCCCGGTTTCACGTCCTTCAAAGGCCGGTTTTATTAGGTCCTTCCAACAAGGCCTTTATCGGCCATATACTGGACAGAGAACCTGACCGGAGAGACACCGGTACAATGGCTACGATTGCATATATGGTGATGAACGGCGCGCATATCGTAAGGGCACATAATGTCAAAAAAACCGTTGAAACGATTAAAATGATTGAGACCATAAAAAGAGGAAGCGTCAATTAGCGCGAAATCGAAAACAAAGATTGGAATCATGTTATTCTGTATTGATATAGGCAACACGAACATACTTTTTGGTGTGACAAACGAGAACACGCTTTTGAAACACTGGCGTATCAGAACCGAAAAGGATGCAACGTCTGATGAACTGGGCATTCTGGTCAATAGCCTTTTCCAATCCGCCGGGATTAGAATGGAGGACATCAAAGACACCATAGTATCCTGTGTTGTTCCCCCGTTATTAAACACGATTGAAGATTTCTGTCGGCGCTATTTCAACACCATACCGATAATTGTAGGCCCTGGAATAAAAACGGGAATGAAGATAAAATATGATAATCCTAAGGAGGTCGGGGCAGACCGCATTGTAAACGCGGTAGGTGCCTATGAAAAATATCATACGGCACTGGTCGTCGTCGACTTTGGAACAGCAACCACCTTTGATTACATATCAAGCAAAGGTGAATATATGGGGGGGGCCATCGCGCCGGGCGTGCTGATATCCTGCGAGGCCCTTTTCCAAAAGGCCTCAAAGCTCCCGAGAGTTGAGATATTTGCGCAGCCAAAAAGCGTCCTGGCCAAGGACACCATCAGCAGTATGAATGTGGGAATAATTTACGGTTACGCCGGCCTTGTAGATGGTATCGTCAACCGCATGAAGAAAGAGTCCGGGGAGGCCTTGACGGTGATCGCCACTGGAGGGCTTGCATCGATTATTTGCGATGTCTCAGAAACGATCGATCATGTTGAAGAATTTCTGACACTCCAGGGACTGATGAGCATCTTTAAGAAAAACCAATAATTATCAATAAATTAGAGCACCAAAAGAAATCCTCCGGTGGGATTTATCCAGGGACCCTGCCGTAAAACATCGAATAGGTAAATAACGCATAATAATCCCGATGATTCAGAATGAAATCCGGTGACTCCGGCAGACAAAGACGCCGGTACTCTGCCCGATCTTCAGGTGTAAGCTCTGATTCCACCCCTGGCCAGCGCATCTGAAATAGATCCGCCAATGCGCTGTGAAGATCATCTGTCAGCGGGGCATAGGCGTCTCCCGCAAATGTTTGGGCCGTGGGTTCCTCAAGGCCCGCTTCACATAACCAGCCCAGCGCGCGAGGGAAATGCAACTCCGGTCTCTTCCCTTTAGCAAAAGGGGCAAGCCCCGAAGATGTCGCATTAAGGTGGGCCTCCAAAAGTGGATATCCTGGAAGTAGTCTCTCAGAAGACCACGCAAGTATGACAACCATGCCGCCAGGCTTTACCGCCCGTGCAAGTTCCTTCACCAACGGAAGGGGTTCAATTGGAGCATACCCCACGCAATTGGAGCTCCATGCCCAATCAAAGGCATCATCTTTAAAGGGGAGCTTGCTCACGTCTCCTTCCTGAAAGGAGATCTGTTCCGAGAAGCCGGACTCCCTTACAATTCCCCCCGCATGAAGGAGAAACTCGAGGGACAAATCAAGAGCATTAACGTGTCCTGCGGGACCCACTGCCTCTGCAAGCAACAAGGCTTGGAGGCCAATTCCACATCCTGCATCCAGGCCTCGGCTCCCCGAAGGGAGTTGAAGTGCCTGGATAGCCGAACGAAGGGTTGGCTCAATTAATGGATTAGATACCGCCAACTTTTTTATGTAAGTATCGGTGTCAGGCATTTCCCATCCTCGGAAGGAAAACTTCTCTTCTATTGAACACTCCAAACCCTATTTAACCATTACTCCGCTTTTTTTGTTTAAAGACCATGCAAGTACTAACAGCATGGGCATATAGCTTTTCTTGTTTATCAACGAGTTTTCCTTCAGCTGTGGCTATGCGATTGCCGACATGAATGGTTTTTGCTTTACATCGCACTGTCCCTGTTTGGCTGACAATAGGAAGAATAAAGTTAACCTTAATCTCGATCGTTGAACAATTGGCACCACGTGGAAGTGTGGAAAGAATGGCTGCAGTCATTGTAGTATCGAGCAAAGTGCTTGCAATCCCACCATGAACAGTACCGAACGGGTTGTAATGATATTCCGCAGGATCAAGTTCAAAGACAGCAAGACCTGCATCAATTTCCGATATATTGTAACCCAAGAGTCTCGCAATTGGCGGTGGTGAAATCTCCCCCTTTTTAATGGCACGCAAATACTCCAAGCCGCTAATGGAGTTAGCATCCCTGGCACTTATTCTGGGATCTTCCCAGACTATGGTGCGAATACGTTGCGTGTTGCTTTTTTCATTTGAAGACATGAGATCTCCATAGGTAAGAAGAATAATTCATGTTTTTCTCTGCGTCGGCCCAATTGACCGGCCATCTTTATCGAAATAAAAGGGTCAGAGTTCAACCTTCTACTATATGCGTTTCTTATGCCACCAAAACAGGCGGACGCTCCATCTGAAATAGGCTAATTCCTTTTCTTATCTCTAAATACCTCTCCGGATTTGCCTACGTTAACAATTTAAGCGCCTTCCTGAATTCACTGGTTCCCGCTTTTATAAGTAATTCATATATGAGCATTTCAGTGGTTGTGATTGTAACATTATTCTGCCTCAATCTATCTAGGGCAATCTCCTTATTGTTTATGGATCTGGAGGATACAGCGTCACTTACAACATGGACCCCGTATTCATTAATTGCGTCTAAAACCGTTTGCGCTACGCAAATATGGGCCTCAATACCAGTGACAATTAAAGTTTTTTTGTTCAGATGTTTTAAAAATTTGCAGAATTCCTCTGATGCGAAACAACTGAATGTTATCTTCGAAACAGGCTGAAAGGTGGTCATTTCATCTCGTATTTCGCTTACTGTATCACCGAGGTTCTGTTGCTCGGTGAGGACAATAGGAATATCAACGATGTTTGAAAATCTGATAAGCCTGACAATATTTTCTATACTCCTGTCAGCTTCCTCAATTACACGAACAAGTTTTTCTTGAACATCGATTACAAGCAATGCACAATCTTCTTTTCTCAATAATGCTGAAGAGGATGATTTCATCTTCGACTCCACCTGTTATATTATGAGAGGTTTTCTCTATATCCAGCGCCTTACCTTTCCCTTGTATGCCGACCAGGCTTCACCAAATTTTTCTTCAAGCTTTCTCTCTTCAACCCTTATAAAAACAATCTCCATCAAGAAAACGAATACAGGGATGACCGCATATGGAGTCAGAGACCCCATGAGGACCCCTATTCCGAAGAGAATCAGCACCATCCCTACATACATTGGATGTCTGCTGATCCGGAATACTCCTGTCGTTATCAAGGTTTTTGATTCTTCAAAGGGTTTTACCGTAGTACTTGTCTTTTTAAAGGCTGCGTCAGCTACAAGGTTAAGGATTATACCTATGGCCAATGGAACAATTCCCAAGAGGTTCCATGGAAAACAGATGACCCGTAACACCGGAAACACAAAATAAAGCACCAGCATGGCTATAATTGAAGAAATCAAGTATGTTGGCGGCAATACCTTTTTTTTGGACATGGTTCCTTTCTCCCAATGCCAATCTTCTTGTCCTGATCTATGCATCACAGGGGCACTGGGTTATCACACGCCATCCGTCCGAATAAAGCTTTTATGGATCATCCGGTTAATGAATACGCCTCAAGACAACCCATTATTGCGAGGTTGAAAGGGATCAGCCTTTACCTCTCAATTTTTTCTTCTTCCAGGGTTTAAGGATAGAAATAAACACGGTAATTATCAAAACCACGCATTGAATGCCACCGAAGATAAAGTTCATTTCTTGGTTGTAGAGATAAGGCTGATCACTCAATGATAACATGCCCAATTTACCGGAAATCTCCATCATGGTGGTCTCCCATGGACCGAGAAAAAACGTCCCAAAAAGTATTGCGGCAACAGTGACAATCCATTTGAAGATAAGCCAGTTGTGTTTAAAGAACCCCCAATTACTAAAGATTGAATAAAGGAGACCTGTGATCAGGCAGCCAAAAGCCCCTGGAATCACAATTACCAACATATCAACATGATGGATGCTCTGGTTAATTCCGTATAATACACCACCGTCTGTTACGCCATTTTTTAGAAAATACAGCAAAAACAATGCAACAGCTCCGCCTACCCAGCAGGAAACAGCAATCAGGTGAAATCCTTTTAGCCATCGCAATCCTTTCGCACCCATTTTCGGCATGTTCGTCCCTCACACATATCGGATATGGACCATGTAACGCAGAAATGCTGGTCTGATACATTGATTAGTTCGACTCTCTTGATATTTTATATCCTTCTCAACCGTCACGTCGGCTGGTAAACTCTGAACGCGTACGTCCTCCTTTATCGACTTTTTATATGAACACTTTATGCTTGTTAAAAATTTGCTATTATAGGCCGAAAGGGAGGTACCCCAAATCGTCTGTAGTAAGGTTCGCATTTTGAGAGGAAAAGAAAGGTGATGCGGCCTTTCATGTCTTCCTTTTCCTCATCCAGGCTATCAAAATTTCCGCCGCCTTTTGAAATAATCATATCGGCGTTCCTTACCAGCTCCCTTACTTCGGTAGAGCATCGCCGAATCCGGGTACCCGGAAAGGGACCCTGGATTCCGTTTTCAACTACCCTCGCGACCCTGTCCATACCTGTAAATTGAGCCTCCGCTATCGTGGAATCATTCATAGCAGGTGTGCTTTTAACGATATAGACGATGTCCGGATTGCGGGTCTTACGTATCGTCTCAATGAGAAGCCTGTCCAGAACAATCTCTCCGGAATTGTCACCAAAAATCAAGACCAGGTTGCTGCACATAAGGCGATTTTCAAATTCTTTGTATTCCTTTTCGGGGAACTCGAATTCGAGGTTCTCCTTAATGGTACGTTCGATACGCTCCGTACTGTGCGGCACCATAAAGTCTATGGCATTTCCAACAATGGCTAGTTTAACGGCCATAAGAAGGGGATCGGTGGAGTCCTCTGTAAGTGCCCGGAGGGACGGATAAAGTTCCAAAGCAATATCGTTCTGCTTCCTCTTCTCCAAGGAAAAGGGATCAGGATCTCCCGAAGCCGCCATGATTTTAGTCATGGCCAACTCGATGACGTCCGGGCTTGTTGTGTCATGCAAGCCTAATCTGAGTGACGGTAACTGCATGATATCAATAAATATTTCCCTGGCATGGGATTCATCAATATTGAGCAGCCTGATCATTAATGCGGACACGTTCAGTATGCAGGGTATGCATTCGAGTTGGAGTAGCATCACCTTTTCCTTTCAAAATTTTTATCTGAAGTCTTGGCCTGGCCCGGCCGTTACAAAATCACCGTCTATGGCGGAAACCTATAATTTTATTTACTTCGCCTGTTTTCTAGTCTGCGTCTGTCAGATGATTTTGAATGAACTTCTGTATAGCCGCGACGACCTGTTCCTTGAACTCGGATGGGCTCTGTGCTACCCACACAGTGAAATTGTAGAATTCCTGGGTATCAGCCTTCAGCCATTTTCCGTTACTAAATAAGAACGTGAGCAAGGTAGTTATGGCAATTCTTTTATTACCATTCTGAAAAGGATGATTTTTGATCATAAGATAAAAGAGAATACCGGCCTTGGCGACAAACCTCGGGTACAAGGCCTTACCTGAGAATCTCTGAAACGGAGTCAATACGCAGCTTTCAAGCAGATTTGGAAAACGGGTTGAAAAATCCGGTATTGGTTCGTTAAAAGAGAGATGTTCCTTTGCTAGCCTAAAGGCAAGATATTCTACGTCCGCTATGGTGATGATTCTCACTATTCCTTACCCAATTGCTTCAGGACTTCTCCGTATTCTTGCACTGTTTTGCGAACAGCGGCGTCTATCCTTTGCTTTCCCCTTCTCGTTACCGCCTTGCCCAAGATGTTTGAAATAGTCTGGTCTTTAATAACATAGGTCCTGCCTATCCTTGTGGCAGGGATCTGTCCTTTCTTGACCCGATTGTAGATTGCGATCCGGCTGACTCCGAGAAGTCTGGCCAGTTCAGGAATAGTGAGGTATTTTTCGTCGGCCATAGCTTTCACCTGAAATTATAATGTTAATACAATGCTTATAAGTTAACACAGGTTAATCTATCATGCAACTATTAACATAAGTTAATGTAATCTGTAGAGGTTAACAAGAAAAATATGACCTTCCGAAATGGGATCCCAAACTGAAATCTTGGCGCTAAGCCGTTTCTGAAAGCCTGCAGCCTTTCAGAAATCGGCTTTGGTGACTTATCAGGCATCAAGTTTCCGTCTTCTCAATTCAGGAGCAGTGGGCAAAGATCCACGCTCCAGGGAAATTTGTCTGGCAAGATAGATTTTTGCCAGACTCTGGTAAGGCACATCTTTTTTATTTGCGAGGGTTTTTAGTTCAGCCAGCATACCTTCCGGCAGGCGAATTGAGATTGATTTTAACGATGGCTTTAATTTGGGAAAAGAAGCCCTTTTGAAATCTTTTGTATTAAAATAATCAAGTGGAGAATGAGTAGCCCAGAATTCTCGTTCTTCGTCTTCATTTCTAAATTTAGGAATGGTTTTATCCTTTTTCATCATAAAACTCCCTTTCTTTCTTATTCATGTCCCTGGCGGAAATATACAAGTCAAGCTTTTTTTAAGGCAGTAAGGGGGACGGCAAGGGGGCCCACTTCACAATGGGTCGAACGAAGAGTTCACAGGCAGCGGACAATTAAAGGGTTTCCCCTACTTCCAATTTCCTAGGATCAGCAAAAAAATGGAATCTATTTATTTCGACTAACCTTTTAGAACCTTACCATCGTGCATTTCGACAGAAAAACTCTCTGAATGAAAACCTGTTTGGTCCGTTTGGGGAAACCTGAACAGGACAACTTGACCTTCGGAAATCATCAAAACACTTCCTTTAGATCTTCTATCGAATAGGGTGTTTCTTCATGTTCCATTCCACGCATTGCAGAAGACAGGGAAAAGGCTGACCAGTTTTTCCCCTCTTTTTTTGAGGCCTTAGTTTTGAGATGATCGATAAAATTCAATGCCTCAGCCTGTTCAGAAGGGGGCAATTCCTGTAAACCCTTAATAATGGTTTCTTCTAAGCTCATTGCAATTCCTCCATTATTTATCTATACCACGATATTCGAAATATTGCCAAAACAGAACGTTGATAAAAGGAATATTTTGATTTATAGCTGCTACAGCATGCCTGTATTTGCGTATCTTAATATATTGCAGCAAACGGTAAAAAATACCTGTTGATTTTTATGTTTATAGATAATATCTTAATTTTATTATGGAAATCAAGAATAAATCCGGATCGGCCGGGGAATAATTATCGGGGTTATCAATTATCGAAAACAAAACTATCATAAAGCCACCGGGACTCAGACAGGGAGATACCATCGGTGTCATCTCTCCTGCAGGTCCTGTTAATGAACCTGAACTTCAAGCAGGAATAGACCTGCTGAAGTCCTCTGGATTTAGTGTTCGCCTTGCACGACATGTCTATGAGAAAAGCGGGTACCTGGCAGGAGAGGACGAGACCCGCCTTTCGGACCTGCATGACATGTTCCGGGACAAAGATATAAAGGCCATTTTCTGTACCAGAGGAGGATACGGGACCATGAGGCTCCTCGATGATATCGATTATGAACTGATTAAGGAAAACCCGAAGATCTTTGTGGGATACAGTGATATCACGGCACTTTTAATGGCAATCCTGAAAAAGACCGGACTTATCACTTTTCACGGCCCCATGGTTCGCGGACTCGCGACCAAAAATCAAGGAAACTGGAAGAGCCTGCTACACACAATCTCTTCCGGTGAGCCCCTAAAATTGAGCTTCCAGGAGGGGACCACCGTCGTGGCGGGCAAAGCCGACGGAAAACTGGTTGGTGGAAATCTGAGCATGCTCTGCCATCTTGTCGGTACCCCGTATCTTCCATCTCTTGATGGCTGCATCCTGTTTGTGGAAGAAAAAGGAGAGGCCCTGTACAGACTGGACAGGATGCTGAACCATTTAAGGCTCTCGGGACAGCTGACGGGTCTTTCAGGCCTCCTAGCGGGTGGATTTGAGGAGTGCCCCGATATGTCAGCAATTAAGGATTTACTGGTTGATATTCTCTCAGACCTGAACATCCCCCTAGCGACCGGCCTTCCGGTAGGCCACGGATTGAAAAACCTGGCCCTCCCGCTTGGTTTGCCGGCTAAACTCGACGCGGATTCCAAGACCCTTTCCCTCACGGAAACAGCGGTCACATAAACCATGTCAGTCCATAAGAATCTCACATCGCTCAACAAATGCATTAAGGAAGGTATAGATTCGGCCAGTGTAACAGGCCTTTCCGGTTCCGCGCAGTCCTACTTTTTTTCCCTGTTTCTGAAACATCTCCAAAAACCCTGCCTGATAATCCTCCCAAGCAGAAAAGAAGCGAAAAAGCTACACGAAGAACTCCGTTTTTTTATGTCAGAGCCTGATGTCCAGATGGCCCCTGACGACATTCGACTGCATGAGTTTCCGCCTTATGACCTTTCACCCTTAACAGGGCTCAGTCCACACAGGGAAATTTTGACCCAGAGGCTTCAAGCCCTGTACGCCTTAATTTACGAAAAAAACCCGATCGTTATTACTTCTATTGACGCAATATTCTTGAGGATTCTTCCAAAGAAGGAATTTGTCAGGCATCTCGAGTACCTTGAAGCGGGAGAAGAAATAGAAAGAGACCTGCTCCTTAAAAAATTAGAAATCTCTGGATACCAGCGAGTATCCCTTGTTGAAGAGAGAGGGGATTATTCCGTCCGTGGGGGTGTCATTGATCTGTTTCCTCCGCTTTATCCTTTACCTGTTCGCCTCGAATTCTGGGGCGATCATCTTGAATCCATTCGTCAATTTGACCCCCTAAGCCAGAGATCGCAAAGCAATCAAAATGAAATGATTATTCTTCCTGCTAATGAAATCATTATGGATCAAGATAACATTAATAGGGCGCGATCCATGGGGAGGCTACCGAGTGAGGGAAAAGACGGCATGGGCTTTTCCGGACAGGAGGCCTGGCTTAATCATTTTTATCCGGAGCTTGATACCCTATTTCAATATTTTCCTGCAGATGGGCTTATCTCGGTTTTTGACCGGCATCGTGCGGAATCTTTGGTGAGGAAGACAAAACAAAGGTTTCAGGAAAATGCGGGTAAATTCCGCGAGGAGGCGGCTGCCAAAGGACACCCTTTCCCGGATATTGAAGGAGTTCTCGTCCCTTTTGAGGAAATAGCCGCCCAGTTTGAAAGCCATCAGCGACTTGACTTTATGGAACTGGACCTTGGTTCAGGGGACAAGCCAAAAAAGACAATCCATTTTGAGGGCCAGTTTAAGTTTGAAGATGACCTGGTGGTGAGACTTGCCACTAAAGGCCGGGTTTCCATGGCGCCTTTGGCAGAAAAAATCTCTGAATGGATGTCATCACGGTCCAGGGTTGTTGTCGTAAGCCGTACCCAACAACAGGCAGCCCGCCTGAAAGAGATCCTTGAAAACTACGAGGTCACGGTGGACCGGGTAGTCCAGAGTTGGGCTGAAATACCGAACACACCCGGTCTGAATATTTGCCTGGGCCGGATTTCAAAAGGGTTCACGTGGCCGGATCTTAGTCTCTATGTAATCAGCGAAGATGAAATCTTCGGCCCTAAGAGGGGTATCTCAAGGGCGAAGAGAACAGCGCGAGAAAAGGCGATCACATGGTCAAGCTTCAGTCAACTCCAAGCCGGAGATTTTGTGGTCCATGATGATCACGGCATCGGTCGCTACGCCAGTCTTGAAAAAATGGAAATAGCTCACAGGACCAATGATTATGTAGTCATTGAATACGCTAAAAAAGACAGGCTTTACATTCCCGCCGATCGAATCAGTATCCTGCAAAAGTATGTTGGTGCGGATGAAAGACATCCGAAGCTGGACCAACTTGGTGGTCGCTCCTGGGACATCGCCAAGAAAAAAGCCAAAGGGTCCATTGAAAAAATCGCAAGGCAGCTTGTTGAAATATATGCCTTAAGGAAATATCGAAAAGGGTATGCCTTTTCTCCTCCCGACCATTACTACCAGGAATTTGAAGCTACATTTGAGCATGAGGAAACCCAGGATCAGACCAAGGCAATTGAAGATGTTTTAGATGACATGACATCAGATCGACCAATGGATCGCCTCATATGCGGTGACGTAGGTTTCGGAAAAACCGAGGTGGCGGTTCGAGCTGCATTCAAGGCCGTATCTGATGGAAAGCAGGTGGGGCTTCTGGTTCCCACCACGGTCTTGGCCGAACAGCACTATTTAACTTTCAGAAAAAGGATGGACCCCTACTCCATTCGTGTCGGAGCTATCAGCCGGTTTAAGACCAGGGCGGAGCAGTCGGAGATCCTGGGAAAGCTAAGATCCGGAAAGATTGATGTTTTGATCGGCACCCATAGAATGCTCCAAAAAGATGTCAAATTCAAAGATCTGGGCCTCTTAATTATTGATGAAGAACAACGATTTGGCGTCAAGCAAAAAGAGGCATTGAAAAGATACAGATCGTTAGTAGATGTCCTGGCCATAACCGCCACACCCATTCCGAGAACCCTTCATATGTCTTTAATGGGAATTAGAGATCTGAGCATCATTGAAACAGCCCCCGAAGACAGGCTCTCCATCCAGTCATATTTATCACCGTATGATGAATCCCTCATCGTTCGTGCCTTGAGGTCAGAACTGGAAAGAGGCGGTCAGATATTTTTTGTACACAACACGGTACGGACTATTGAGTATATGACCGATCAGTTGAGAAAGCTGGTTCCCCAAGCACGCTTTGCAATTGCCCACGGCAAGATGAAGGAAAGAGAACTTGAAAAGACCATGATGCGTTTCCTTAACAGGGAGGTTGATGTACTGGTCTGTACGACTATAATAGAGGCCGGTCTTGATATACCATCCACCAACACTATTATCATAAATGAAGTGGATCGCCTTGGCTTGGCCCAGGTCTATCAACTAAGGGGCAGAGTCGGAAGATCCAAAGACAAAGCCTACGCCTATTTGCTTCTGTCAAACCACTCAAAAATAACGCGGGATGCGGAAAAGAGATTGAAGGCCCTAATGGAATTTTCACACTTAGGTGCCGGGCTTCACCTTGCCATGCATGATTTGAAAATCAGGGGCGGCGGGAATATCCTCGGTTTCGCCCAGGCAGGGCAAATTTCAGCAATTGGTTATGAACTCTACCTGAAACTTATAGAACGGGCCATTTCGGAGCTCAAGGGTGAAGAATGGCACGAAGATATCAATCCGGAAATCAATATAGACGTGCCCGCTTTCCTGCCCGAAGACTATGTCATAGACACTGACATCAGGCTTAACCTGTATAGAAGGCTATCCACTCTTCGTGAAAAATGGGACCTGGAAGCCATGGCTGAGGAAATGAAGGATCGCTTCGGCCCACAGCCGCATGAGGTACGAAACCTTCTCGGTATAATGTCCATCCGTTTGCTGCTGATAGAGCTAGGAATCAACCGATTGGACGTAGAACGAAAAAGTCTTACACTTACCTTCTCTCAAGAAAAAAATATAGATTCTGAAAGGCTGGTCCAATTGATAAAAAACAAACCCGGAAAATTTCGGTTTTTGTCTCAATGCAAATTGAAAATCGAAATTGACATGCCTTTTTCCCTTGAGGATTTCCATAAGATAGAAAAAACTATCAAAAGCATTCCCGCATTTTAATAGCTGCCCGCCGCAGGAGGGTCTTACGTTTCTCGTGAAAAAGTAAAAAAAGGTGGAATGCTGGGTAAAAAAATGTGCTTGCATTTTCCTAAGTTATTGGTACTCTAAAGATTTTAGACAATTATATGCCTTCCGTTTGGCAGCATAATGTGTGTTTTTGTGTTTTATTGACGTTAGGCTAAAAATCCGGCGTAATGGTTTGGTACATTATAGTGTGGGAATTTTTAAAGCACATTTAAAAACCGTTTGCCGAAAAATTGTAACAAGATGCTGTTTCATGGCTCGTTCGATGATTGACAAGGCCCGATTTTCATTTAAAATTTATGGGTTTCTCTTCTGCCTTGGCTTAATCCCTATTCTAATTCTCGGCTGTGATCTGTTTGAAAGAGACAAAAATGATTCGGTCCTTGTTATAGGCTCAAGATACATTACCCCTGATGAATTAAAAAAGGATATGGCATTTATAACCTTAGGGATAGGGATGCCGGAGGGCTTGCTAACCCCGCTTAGGGACCAGCTTATTGAGCAGATAATTGATCATTATTTGATCATGGAATATGGGCGGGAAAACACTATCACCCTTTCCGAAAATGAACTCCAGCAAGCGATTAACGCCATTAAAAAGGGATATACAGAAGATGCGTTTCAGGAAGCGCTGCTTAGGGGATACGTGGATTTTGAAGAATGGAAGGCTCGACTCAAAGAGCAGCTTCTTAAGAACAAGATAATAAAAAATGCCATAACAAGCATTTCGCCTCCAAGCTATAAGGAAATTCAGAGCTATTATGAAGAAAATCTGGATAAATTCAGATATCCCCGAATGTTAGAATTTCGCCAAATCGTCACCAGAACCAAAGAAGAAGGTGAAAACCTTCTTAAGCGTTTGCATAACGGCGAGTTGATGAGTGAACTGGCCAGAAAGCATTCGATAGCACCTGAGGCTGAAAATGGTGGTAAGGTAGGTTGGGTTGCCCTCGGCAATCTGGACGAATCCATGGAGAAGGTTCTTTTTTCAATGTCACCAGGAAAAATGAGCCCTGTAATAAAGACTCCTTATGGATATCATATCTTTGAGGTGCTATCCATTCGACCTGAGGGCATAAAAAAACTTCCGGATGTAATTTCTGAAATCGAATCAAAATTTATTGATGAAAAACGCGAGGCAGCATTCAAGAAATGGCTTAGGGAACTGAGGACCCATTTCAAAGTCAAAGTCAACAAACAGCTTTTGAACACACTGGAGCTATCATAAATGAAAAAACGGATAATTTTTACCATAATTTGTGCGGGTGTGTTCACCCTTATTTTGCACCATCCCCTTTCAGCTGAAATAGCCAACAGGGTTGTGGCCTTCGTCAACGAAGACATTATAACGCTCCACGAACTGAATAAGGAAATAAAGAAAAAAACAGGACTTTCACCCGAAGATCTGAAAAGGCAGGATGAAAAAGCTTACTTTGAAACGGGGCGGAAAGTATTAAGTATAATGATAGATGAAAAAATTTCCAGTGATAAAATCAAAGAACTGAGAATAAAGGTGACTGACGCGGAAGTGGATGCGGCCGTAAAAAAAATTGAACAGAACAATCGCATAACCCACGAAGAGCTGCTGGCAACCCTCGAAAAGGAAGGGGTAACTTATGAGTCTTACAGAAAAAATATAAGCAATCAGATAGAAAGGATGCAGCTGATCAACTATGAAGTAAAGTCAAAAATTATTATCAGGGAGGAAAACATTTTAGAGTACTACAACCAACACAAAGACGAGTTCGAAACAGAAGAAAAAGTGCGTCTTGCAGCCATATTTCTAATGCAAAAGGACCCATTAGATCAAGCTGAGAGAAGATCTCTTGAAAGGAAAGGCAAAAAAATCCTTTCCCGGCTCAAAGACGGCGAAGTTTTCGGCGAACTGGCAAGGCAGTTTTCCCAGGGGCCTGGAGCCAAAGAGGGAGGTGATCTTGGCTATTTTAAAACCTCCCAGCTCGATTCCCAACTCACAAATATCGTTAAGGATATGTCCCCGGGAGAAGTGAGTGGCCTAGTCACCACACCGTCGGGAATAAAAATTATCAAGCTTTTGGAAAAACAGCAAAAAGGCCTAAAAACCTTGGAAGAAGCACGGGAAGCTATCTATGGTGATCTTTACCTGGAAGAGGTTAACAAACGGTATGCCTCCTGGATCAAAGAATTAAGAAAAAAGGCCTATACAAAAATCACTTTCTGAGATTTTTAATAAATGACGGACTCCCAAAAAGTCCGTCAATCCCGCACAACGGGACGGTGAGGGTGGAACCATTTGAATTTATTTCAAATGGCGGGGGAGGGGTAGCCCTTCCCCGCCGAGTGAAAAGGCCCAAAGCGCCTTTTTACGAGGTTATCAATAAATGAGTCACAGCAAAAATAGGGACCCCCAAGAGCCTGAGGCACTACAGAACTTGGAGCCAAAGAAGGAAACCCTAGGAAAAGGTTCTACCTCCGAAGTCAATATCGGCAGTCTTCTTAGAAATGAAAGAAAGAAAAAGGGGCTCAGTTATTCAGAGATCTCAGAAATTACCTGTTTAAGGGCCCATATTCTGAAGGCCTTGGAGAATGAAGACTGGACGAACCTTCCTTCACCTGTTTTTGTGACAGGTTTCATACGTTCCTATGCATGTGCCCTCGGGCTGGATGAGGGCGAACTTGTGAGCCTCTACCAAAAGACAGTTCCACTTGAAGCCCCCCTTCCCAAGCCTCTTTTGGAACCGGTCAGAAGCAAAAAACCGCTTTACATTTTGTTTGTTTTTCTTTTGTTGACAATAGCAGTTGCTTATTATCTGTGGAAGGAGTATCCGACTCGACAAGAAATTTTAACCAGCCCTGAGACAATCACTCCAGCAGGTAATGAAATCGAGAAACCCAAAATTCCCAAAGATTTGCTCGCAGGGAGTGAGTCTACACCCTTGGAAAACAAAGATGAAACCACCTTAATGCCACAAGCTGATCTAAAAACAACTGAGGGAGAAACCCAGGAAGCACAAGTGGAGGAGAAAAAAGAGAAAACGACCTTAATGCCACAAGCTGATCTAAAAGCAACTGACGGGGAAGCCCAAGACTTAATAGCAGAGGAGAAGGAAGGGAAAGAGGATATCAGGTCTTCAATCAAAAAACCAGCACAACCCGATTATGAAATAACGCCTCCGACTGAAAATCTTCCTCTAACCCTTAAGGCCCATGTCAGGGAGAGGACATGGATTAAGATTTACGTGGACGATGGGGAACCCAAAGAATACATTTTTAACCCAGGCAATAGTCATGAGTGGAAGGCCCGGAAAGGTTTTGATTTAACAATTGGTAATGCCGATGGCATTGATCTTATATTTAATGGCGAAAAAATTGAGAACTTAGGCGAGCCCGGGCAGGTTGTTCGCCTTGTTTTCCCCCAATATTACATGGAAAGATCACCGAACTAAAATGGAAAACGTTTACGACATCTTTGAAAGCAGAGGTTTTATTGAACAGGTTACCGATAAAGAAGCTGTGCGGACACTGTTAAAAGAGCCCACCACCTGTTACATTGGTTTTGACCCAACCGCCAAAAGTTTTCACATAGGGAGCCTTCTTCCCATCATGTCTCTGGTTCATATGCAGAGGGCGGGCCACAGGCCTATCGCTGTCATTGGAGGGGGAACAGGTCTAGTGGGTGATCCAAGCGGTAAGATGGAGATGCGTCCCATAATGACGCGTGAGGAAATAGATTCAAACGCCGAAGCATTAAAAAGCCAACTCTCGCGTTTCATCGATTTCAGCAACGAAAACGCTATCATGGTAAACAATGCTGACTGGTTGACCGCGCTCGGTTATATTGACTTCTTAAGGGACATCGGCCGTCACTTTAGCGTGAACAAAATGCTGTCTGCAGAAAGCTACAGGGCCAGACTGGAAACGGGTCTCAATTTTATCGAGTTTAACTACATGCTTCTTCAGGCCTATGACTTCTGGCACCTGTTTAAGCACTACGATTGCCTTATTCAGATGGGAGGAAACGACCAATGGGGCAATATCCTTGCAGGTAAAGACCTCATAAGACGACTTGACAGTGATACTGCTCATGGACTTACATTTCCGCTTTTGACTACATCCTCGGGAATCAAAATGGGTAAGACCCATAAAGGGGCAGTCTGGCTTGATCCCGAACTGACCTCACCTTATGAATACTACCAATACTGGATCAACCAGGACGACCGTGATGTTGAACGCTTCCTTGCGTTATTCACACTTCTGCCTTTAGATGAAGTGCGGCGCCTCGCCGCCTTGGAAGGTTCTGATATCAGACCTGCAAAAGAAGTGCTGGCATACGAGACAACCAGGTTGTGCCATGGTCAGAAAGAGGCTAAGATGGCACAAAAGGCCGCCCGGCAACTGTTTGGCTCTGAAAAGTCAGAGCGTTCTGAATCAGCCCCCAGTTACAGTTTAAGCCGAGACGAGCTTGCAAAGGGTATACCGGCATACATCCTATTTGAAAAAGCCGGTTTGTGTAAGACGCGGGGTGAGGCCCGCCGGCTGATTTCCCATGGCGGTGGATACTTAAACAATTTGCGGATTCAATCTTTCGATCAAGCAATCAATTCAAGTGATTTAAAAAACGACTCCTTGCTAATAAGGGCGGGCAAAAAAAGATATATGAGAATTATTTCGGGATAATTTGCCGGAGGAATCCAACAGTGCTGTTTTCCCGTTCTCGCTTCTCTTCCAGTCTGAATTAAGAACCTAACTCACTCAAACAGCCCTTTGATTGGAAATTCCGCTTCTGAACAAATGACATTTAAATACCTGAATACATGAAAGACAGAAAAAACCCATCACTTAAGAATAACCATGTCTCCGGCCTGAAAAATTTATTCCCGGCGGTGCAGCGAGAGGAAAGGGCTGTCGTCCCATATGATCCCCTCCAGGCATACCTCCTTGAGATAAAACAATTTAGACTCTTGACCAGAGAAGAAGAAAAAGAGTTAGGCACAAGAGTCATAGAAAAAAAAGATGAAAGGGCGGCCCATAGACTGATAACATCCAACCTTCGCTTGGTGGTAAAAATCGCAATGGACTTTCATCGATACTGGACCAAAAATCTTTTGGATCTTATCCAAGAAGGAAATTTGGGCCTTATACAGGCTGTAAGAAAATTCGACCCTTATCGCGGCATAAAATTCTCGTATTATGCATCCTTCTGGATTAAGGCCTATATGCTTAAATTCATAATGGATAACTGGAAACTGGTCAAAATCGGGACGACCCAAAGCCAACGCAAACTATTCTTTAATCTGGCAAAAGAGCGGGATAAGCTTATAGCACAGGGGTTCTACCCTGAACCCAGACTTCTTGCTGAGCGCCTTGATGTCAAGGAGGAAGAGGTTGTGGAAATGAGTCAGCGCCTGGGAGGATGGGAGCTCTCGCTTAGTGCTCCTGTGGGGGATGATTCAAGGGAATCTTATGGGGATCTCCTTCCAGATTCGGAAAAAGGTGTTGAAGAACAACTATCTGAAGATGAAAGTCAGAAACTCTTTGCAAAGAAAATCAAAGAATTTCGTAAGACTCTTTCAGGAAAAGAAGCTGATATCTTTGATAACCGGATCATTGCTGAAAAACCATTAACACTCCGAGAGCTTGGGGACAAATATCATATCTCACGGGAGAGGGTTCGCCAAATCCAGGAAAAAATTATCAAAAAAATAAAGAAATGGCTTAAAGATGAGATTGAAAATTTTGAAGAAGAGTATTACGACTTCTTAAAATAATAAATCCGCCCTGTCCCCGGATCCTCCTCTTAAGGGATACGGGCAGGCCGCTTCTTTCTATAAAAATGAATCGAGATGAAACCCACGACACGTAAAATAAAATGCCCGATTTCAAAGACTTCAGGCTCACACGGGTATTCGAGGATTGCCTGGTTCCTTTTCCTGATCCTGTATACAGGACTCTTTACCTCGTGTGCCGAGCTAATTCCAGGGCTACCGCCATTTAAGTCTGTTTTGGTTCAGCCCGAAAAAGAGACCCCCCACAAAAAAACGGATGGTATTTATGAGGCCTACACATATTTCACATTTGCCTCGATAGCAATCAGCCAAGGTCATTATGAAGAAGCCCAGAAATACCTTTCCACGGCCATTGGAAAAGATCCGGATTCACCCTACCTAAACAGAAAAATGGCCCTGTTACTGAAAGAACAAAAAAAATACCAGGAATCTTTGGATTTTGCCGAAAGAGCTGTAGCACTTGATCCCAAAAACGTTAGAAATCTGATACTTCTTGCGGATATCTATGCCCTTATGGATAACGACGATCTTGCTATTGCCCAATATGACAAGATTCTGGCCCTTTATCCCGAAAACCAGCGGGTGCGGCTGCTTCTCACTACTATTCTGATCAGAAAACAACAGTTTCAAAAGGCGCTCACACATCTCCAGATACTGACTGAGCAGAGACCCGAGCTGATCATAGCTCATTACTACCGGGGAAGGATTAACTTGGAGATAGACCGTTACCGTGATGCAGAGGAAGCCTTTCTTGAGGCGCTAAAACTTAATGAAAGCCTGGAACCGGCCCTTTTTGATCTGGGAACGCTTTATCAGATGACCGACAGGGTTACTGATGCGGTTGACATCTATGAGAGATTGGTCAAGTTCTATCCGGACAATATACCTGTCAGGGAAAGACTTGTTAACCTGTACTTCAAGTTAAACCTCAAGGAGAAAGCTGCACAGCAAATAGAAGAGATCAAAAAACATACCAAACCCGGCGAACCGGCAAGACAGAGACTGGGCCTTATATACCTACAACATGGAAAGATAGATGAATCAATTGAGGAGTTGAACCTTATAGTCTCGGCCTGGCCACACGATAACAAATCCAGATACTACCTGGCTACAGCCTATGACGAAAAGGGCGATACTGAAAAAGCTCTGGAACACTTCAGGAGTATCAATCCTAAATCCAGATATTTTGTCAATGCTCAACTGCAAATTTCATATATTCTCAATACCCAGGAAAAATATGACGAGGCCATAGAAGTCCTTGAAAAAACCATAATACTGGACAATGAAAAAACCGAACTCTTTCTGATGCTGGCAACTGTTCATGAAACCAAAAAGGATTATCTTAAGGCCCTGGAGGTTGTTAGAGAAGGGCTGAGAAGGGAACCACAAAATGTCAACCTTATTTTCCGCCTCGGGGTTATCCTGGACAAAAGTGGTGACAAGGAGTCGTGTATTGAGCAGATGAAAAGTATCCTTGAAATAAACCCGGATCATGCTGAAGCCTTAAATTATATCGGGTATACATATGCTGAACAGGGAATTAAGCTTGACGAAGCCATGGCCTTTATCAAAAAGGCTGCATCATTAAAGCCTGAAAGTGGCTACATATTAGATAGCCTTGGTTGGGTCTACTTCCAGAAGGGCCTGTATGATGAAGCGATCCAGTACCTTGAAAAAGCGGCAAAGCTGACATCTAACGATCCTACCATCAACGAACATCTTGGGGATGCCTACAGCAAAAAAGACAAATACAACAAGGCCCTCCATTATTACAAAAAGGCCATGTCCTTAGAACATCCCGACAAGGAAAAGCTGAAAAAGAAAATCACTGAAGTGGAACTGCTCTTAAAACAGGAAAACTGAAAATGCTCAACCCGGGCTTTCTAAGTCTCGGGACAGGGAGATTCAATATCCGAACTTTAATAGCAATAGCGTGCCTTATCTTCTTCCCGGGCTGTGCCGGTATCCCGATTCAACCTCCCCCCCCCCCCTTCAGTCCTCAAAAAATCGCCCAAATCCTTTCCGAAATCAGAGAACAGGAAAACAACGCTGACACCTTTTTTTCCACCGGCAAATTGATGATTAAGGGCGAAGACCCTGAGTCCGAGTCAGATATTCTCATTGTTGGGTCCAAGGCTCCCTTCAGGGTCAAAATCGAAGTCACGCATCCCTGGGGCAGACCCATCCTTCACATCCTGGCTACCGAAACCAACCTTCATATCCTTTCCTTTCCTGAAAAACGTTATTATCTTGGTTCATTAGGCAATTCAGCTCCCTCAATGCTTTTTCCAAAGAGCCTGGACCCTGACCAGTTATGGTCTCTTGTGCGGGGATTCCCGATTCTCCGTAAAAATGACCAAGCTGTTTCTCTGAAAGGAAATCAGATAATGTTGCTAAACCAAAATGCAGAAATTGTTCAGATCATAGATTTCTTTCCACAAAGCAATCTGCCTCGTCTCGTCTCTTTTCCCGAACAAAATATAAAAATATACTTATCAAACTACCAAAAAGAAAACGACATTTGTTATGCCCGGGAAATAAGACTGAATGATCCCCGGTCTGCAAGCGATCTGTCCATTAACCTGAAACAGATGGTCTTCAATAAGCCTATCCCCGAAGCCATATACAGCATAAAAAAACCGGCCGATTTTAAGACTCTTCCTTTAAATTAGAGGGATTTCAAGGTTAATGACGGGCCTGCTTTGATCTTGACATGGAAGACCTTTTTGCATATTTCTATTTATAATAATTGATAATCATTTCTATTAGTTATTAGGCATTGCTCTGTTCTCATAACTCGAGACCCTTGAAACATGAAGACATCATTAATTGTAACCACATACAACCGACCCGACGCCCTGGGTAGGATCCTGGAAGCCTTAAAAAATCAGACCCGGTTACCCGACGAGCTTATCATAGCAGATGACGGTTCAGGGCCTGAAACGTCTGAGAAGATAGCAGCTTTCTTATCTGATCCCCCTTACAGGATAAGTCACGTTTGGCAGGAAGACCTCGGGTTCAGGGCGGCACGGATAAGAAACAAGGCCATTAGAAAAGCAACAGGTGATTACATCATCCTTCTTGATGGAGATTGTGTTCCCCATCGCAGTTTTATTGAAGACCATCTCTTCCTGGCCGAGGATGGCTTCTTCATTCAAGGGAAAAGGGTGCTGGTAAGCAAAAGACTTTCTCCTGATTTTTCTCATAAAGACGCAAACTCCATGTTAAAGCTCTTCAGGATTCTATTATCAGGTGACATCTCCAATGTACATCATCTTATTAGGCTTCCCATATTTCCAGCCTTTTCCTCGAAGCGGTTGAGTGGGATAAAAAGCTGCAATATGGGTTTTTTCAAAGAGGATATCGTGGCGATTAATGGGTTTAATCAGGATTTCGAAGGGTGGGGCCGGGAGGACTCCGAACTCGCTGTCAGGCTATACCATTATGGATTAAAAAGAAAGGAGCACCTTTTCCTGGCCATATGTTTTCATCTATGGCATGAGGAACATGACAGGACACAACTAATCACAAATGATCAACTCTTAAATAAAACAATGCAATCCAAGGAGCATTTTTGTTCCAATGGCCTGGTACAAAAGCGCGAAAATCAGTCCCAATGACCTGCTATTCTATCTATTCGTAGGTGCCTTCTTCAGCATGCCAATAGGCACTTCACCGCCAATTATATGCGGTGTATTGGCCTCTGCTATTTGGGTTTTTTCAGGCAAGGCAATTAAAACAGTAGACACCTGCCTGAGACGAAGCTGGTTTTGGCCGGTTTTGCTTCTTATTTTCCTGCCCTGGATAGGGCTCCTTTACACGCCTGACCTGACTGGCCTTGGCATTAAATTTGCCAAGAAAACACACTACTGGATTTACTGCATGGCAGTGGCCTCTATCTCCCTAGCAATTTATTCTCCCCAAAAATTGATAAAGGCGTTTCTTTTCGGACTGGCTGTTAACTCCCTTGTCGCCGTTTTTCAGTTAGCGGGATTAGTACCCGCTGTGGATACTTACGGTAACAATCAGTATCTCGGATTCGGCCTTGGATACAGCACTCAATCAGCCTTTCTGATAGTAGGTATGCTCATGGCCTCCTATTATTTCAAGGCATCAACTGAAAAAAAGACACGTATTTTCTTTTTTTTACTCATGGCAGGGTATATCTTTCATCTGGTTATTCTACTTGGCAGGGTCGGTTTTTTTACCTTTGCAATCCTATCCCCTTTGATCATCCGTAATCTCTTTAAGGAATTTAACGTCTTTAAGATTTCATTGGTCTACGTATTGTTGTTAGGAATCACATTTCTCTCCCCGATTGTCAGACAGAGGGTCTCATTTTCAATAGACCAGGTAAAACATCATTTGACTGCAGACCCCAACCATGCCTGGGGCAAAGAATATACAGAACATCAGGACAGATTTTATATGTGGTACGGCGCTGTAAATATCTTTTTAGAGAACCCGCTTGTTGGGGTTGGAACAGGCGGTTATGCGACTGTCCTTAAAAAAAGGGGGAAGCCGGAATGGCCTTTCATTGCCCATCCCCATAATAACTTTTTGCACATGGCAGTCAGCTATGGTGTCATTGGAATTTTTGCCCTCTCTTGGTTTTTCTGGGAAATTATCAGGAATGCTTGGGGTGAAAGACATACCCCACTAGGCTATTTCATTCTATCAACCGCCGTTGTTATTCTTGTTAGTGGATTAGTGGATACACATATATTGGATTTCGGTCCTGCATTTCTACTAGCTGTCGCGACCGGCCTTCAGAACGGATTGGCTAAATATGCCGGAAGATAAAGATTTCCCGAAACATATCATATGCGGTAAATTTTCAGGCGACATAGAGAATGTAGCCTGTCCCATCTGCGATTTTCCTCCGGTCCCGAGACTGATCTTCAAATCATCCAACGGAATCGGTATTTGGCTGTGCCCCAAATGTAAGATAATGTACGCCTCCCCACGCTTCACGGAAAAATCCCTTTCCCAGATCTATGAAAGCGACGCCTTCATAGACCCATCCTTTTATGACCAGTGGTCTTACGAAAAATGGAAGAGGGAAAATAAGGGCAGATCCTACATTTCTCAACAGCTTAAGATCGGGCTCATAAAACGGTTTCTAAAAGAAACGGACAGGATACTTGATGTCGGCTGCGGAACCGGCCTTTTTTGTCTCGAAGCTTCCAAACAGAGGTTGAACGTGGAGGGAATCGATCCGAGTAAAATGCTCATCGATATAGGACGTAAGACATTCAAGATACCGCTTCATCACGGACTGATTGAGGATTTCGATCCTGGTTACAAATATAAAGGTATTGTTGTCTGGGCCGTTCTAGAACATGTTTACGATCTAATTAATCTGGTGAAAAGGTGCAGTTACCTGCTGGAAAAAAACGGTTACCTGTTTATTGATGTTCCCCATTACCGGGGAATATCCAATCGCTTCAAGACCTTTATGTGCCGCATGGGCTTGAAGAAAGATGACTTTAAACACTTCGGATTTCCATGGCACATATACTCTTTTAGCAAAAAAAGCCTTTCATCTCTAATGCGTGCCTGCGGATTTGAACCAATCATCTTTGAATTCTGGTCGCATCTTTTAAAAGACGGCGAGAAAGGTTTTTTTGCAGACATTATGATCTCCTTAACCCAAAGACTCGCACTTTCAGACTATATTACTCTTGTGGCACAGAAAAAGGCATAATCCAGGTTCCCAATCCTAAATCCACCGTCACGTTTGAATATCTTCATTTACATCAGGTGTTTTTGAAGGATTCCTGGTCACCAGCAAGGTATTAAATGCAAGGCGCCAAGGAGCGACGACTGAGGCGTATGAGCAATACGCTGCAAGGAAGAGCGATCGAAGGCAACGCAGCAGATGATGCCTTGATGATGGATCAGGGCCAATCCTTCCTGTTGAATTATCCTCCGCCATTTGCTATGCTTCAAATGCGTACAGCGTAGTGTTTTTATTCGCAAATAAATAGAATAATTAATTATGTCCAACACCGGCAAGCGTTATGTCGATTCATGCCCTATTGGGTGTGAGTCCGGCTTTCACAATTCTTATATAGTGTTTCCTGAAGGTCCGCTAAGAAGATGCAAAAACTGCGGACAACTTGTGAGCCAGTGTAGTGAAGAGCTATATTGGAACTCCATGAAAGAATTCGATGACCCCAAAGGAACACTGCCCACGGGGAAAGCTGCTTACCGCCTCTCGCGGCACACGAAAAGGATTTTAGACGAAATCGAGCGTTTTTCAGGAAAGAAAAAGAGCGGAATCCATTTGCTCGACGTCGGATGCTCCAGTGGCCCATTTATCCTTGCCGCCAGGGACTTCGGAGTAGAGGCGGAAGGCGTGGAGCCTTCATCAGGCCCGGCAAGAACCGCAATACAATCCGGACTAAAAGTTTACCAGGGCTATCTCAATGATATCCATCTCCCTGAAGAATCATTTGATGTGATTACCCTGTTCGAAGTCCTCGAACATTTGAGGGATCCATTGAGCCTTTTTAAAGAATGTCATCGTATTTTGTGTTCAAGTGGTCTTCTGGTTATCCGGACAGGTAACACAGACAGCTGGACCGTTCAATACATGAAAGGCCGCTGGAAGTATTTCAGTATCAGGGAACATGGCGGACACATTAGTTTCTTCAATCCGGTCTCGATGCGAAAACTTTCCGAACGTTCCGGTTTCATGATAGCGGATATTAAAACGCATCGTGTCTGCTTTTATGAAAAGGGGGGAATTCCATTTATATATTATCGCTTGATAAAGATTGTTTCAGACCTGCTCAATACTCCCGCGTCCCTGTGTGGCAAAGGACATGAAATGAGAGTATATTTGAGAAAACGAAAGGCCTAATAATTTGAACTCGACTTAGATATGCCATTCTCAGTAGCCATTATAACACAAGATGAAGAAGACCGCCTTCCCGATTGTCTTGAGAGTGTATCTTTCGCGGATGAGGTTGTTGTCGTAGATTCGGGGAGTCGAGATAATACGGTCGGCATTGCCAGGTCTTTTGGGTGCAAAGTCCTTACGGAAACATGGCGAGGCTATGCCAAGCAGAAGCAATTTGCAGTTGACAGTTGCGCAAACGATTGGGTGTTGATACTGGATTCAGACGAGAGAATTCCCGATGAGACAGCCGGGGAAATAAAGGAACTGTTAGCCCTCCCTGAACGTGATTTTACAGCATATAGTTTTTTGAGGAAGAACTTCTTCCATAACCGTTGGGTTCGTCATTGCGGCTGGTGGCCGGACCGCATCGTGCGGTTGGTGGACCGCAGGAGAGGTCGCTTCAACGATCATCTTGTTCACGAAAGCTGGATTTCCGAAGGTAGTGTCAAGGACCTCCGCGTAACCATCGAACATCGAAGTTTCCGGAATTACTCTGATTTGATACACAAGCTGGAGACATATTCGACTTTGGCTGCGCAGGATATGTTGAGAGACGGAAAGCACGCAGGGGCCCTCTCACCACTTTCCCACGGAACCTGGATGTTCCTTCGAACATACATTCTGGAATTGGGGGTGCTTGAGGGCTTTGACGGGTTCATCATATCTATTCTAAATGGAGGGGGGTCATTTATGAAATACGCCAAACTCAGAGAGGCAAAAGTGTATGGCCATTCTTTGGAACAAAAATAAGCAACTTCCTTATCAATCCTGCATCAAACCCCGTCTGCCCCACGATCATCAACGGCAAGTTTTTGATAGACAGTTAGACGCCTTCTGTTGTTTGTCATCTCCCTGAGACCGTGGACAAAGTTGTTGTCGAATTTGATTCTTCTCAGGTTATATCTGTATTTATCGATATATTTAACTGCATATTTCACTCCAAAATCTGCAGAATCATCAAACACAATCAGGCCACCAATATTCAAAACCCTGTCTGCCGTAACAAGATCACTCAGCGTATGATCCAAACAGTGACTCCCGTCTATAAACACAAAGTCGAATCTGTGTCCGTCTTTCTCGAGCTGGGGAATAGCGCTTGAAGAATAATCCTCAACAAACTTGACGTTTTCATAAAGACTTAATCTTTTTAAAAGGGCTATTCCTGCATTAAACCACTGTGTAGATTGAAAGGGGTCGATAATTACATGTGCATTTTTCTCCCTTAAATAGCTATTCTGTGCTTTTGCCATATAGGCTGAACTGATGCCGTTAGCCATCCCCACTTCTAATATAGTCGCTGGCTCAAACATCTTCACGAGAACAAACAAGAACCTGCCATACCTGAAATTGATCTGCCATTTAAGCTCAACCTTCTCCCCATCTTCGGTAACCGTTGTCTTGCTCTGAGCTATTTGGTCAAGATCTTCCGTTTCCCTGCCATTCTTCCAGGAAAACATGAATTCCTTCACAAGGCTTTTTTCAAACATCTGCATTGCAAATTCCAAATATTCGTTTTGAGGAAAATTTTACCGTTTTGAAAAACTAATCGTGGTTTATAGGGGTATGGGAGTCTCTTGTCAAAAAACGCATAACAAATCCTGCTGAGCTTGCCCGCCATACGGCTGGCGGGCTTGTTCGCCTATAGCGGGCTCTTGGAATAATTTCTGGTCCTTACACAGCGACTGAAGAAAATCCCTTTTAAATATTATCAATTATCCCCTTTTAATTCCAACACCTTATGATAGACAGATAACGTATCCGCTGTTGTCTTTTCCCAGGTCATTTTTTCTGCCAGAAGACGTCCCTTCTTTCCTAATTCCCTTCGGTAGTCTTTTCCTACCAGCCTGCGTAAAGAATCTGCTATTTCTCCGGGATCATTGGGATCATTTAGAATAATTGCTTCCTGCTCCGTGATACATTCTGCAATACCGGCATATCTATCGCAACTTATTACCGTTGCAACACCGCACATCATTGCTTCCAAAGGCGCCATACCCGCTGGATCGGAGAGGGTAGGCAGAATAAAGACATCTGAAATAGCATATGCTTCCTCAATGTTCTCAACCAGTCCAAGAAAGATGACATCCCTTTCAATCCCCAAGCCTTTTGCCGCCGACAAATAGCGATCCGGCCTTCCCTCACCCGCGATTACGAGTTTCCTGTTTGAGCGGGGTAAAAGCGCAAACCCTTTAAGCAGAGCATCAAGACCTTTTCTCTTAAACTCGGTCCCTACAAACAGGATAACCAGATCATCCTTCTCAATTCCCAGTTTGGACCTCAAGTTTTTTCGGTTTTCAGCAATATCTTCCTCTGTCGTCAGATTGCTATCCACACCTGGATAAACAATTCCAAAACATTCATCAGGCAGTGGATAATTGATCTGGATATTTTTCTTTACATTCTCAGATACGGCGATCCACAATCTTTCTCTGTTTTGTGCGAACTGTCTTTTCTCGAGCCAGAGATATGCCAGCTTGCGTGGGCTAAAGGCCACTGAAAGCCAGACTAAAAACCTTTTCAGAGGACTCTTGTGACGGGTTACGATCGAACGAAAACAGGGACAATGTACAGTCAGCACGTCAAACTGACAAACACGTTCGTGAGTATGGACAATGTCGAAAGAATCATCCAAAGACCGGCGGGTAAAAAGGGAAAAAAGAAGCTGATTCAAAAAACTAGGTCTTCCGAAAAACCTCGGAATTTTATGAAATGTAATCTTCTCTTTTCCTTCAAAAGACCATTCCTGCGCAAAGACTGAAACATCGTGCTCACGAGCCAAGCGGCGTGTTACTTCCACGGCATATCTCTCAGCACCTCCAGTGAGAACGAACCGGCGAATCAGTACGGCAATCTTCAATTTTTCTTTTGGAGATCCCGTGGATGGATTGAAAACATTTTCCATAGGCGTCAAAATCTAAATATACTCAGGCCTTCTCGGAAAAAAGGTTTTCAATTCTTATACCTTTTTCTCTTAGAATTTTTTTATTGGCAAGGAGTTCTTTGCCGACAATCCTGTCCACCACGTAGACCAGGTTCCCGCCTTTTTCAGCATATCTCTGGCCGTAAGAAATGGGGACATCCGGGCCTGGATCCCCCAGAAGCGATTCGGCGACTGCCTTGACCTTCCGCCTGCCGCAAGCCAACAGCACCACCTTTCGTGCCTGATAGACCAGTTCGGCACCCATGCTGATGGCGTAACGTGGACATTCCTTTTCAGAGGGAAAATGCCCGTCAGAAACGGCATTGGCTACAGTGTTGTCGTCCAGTTTCACAAGCATCACACCGCTGCCTTTAAAAGGAATTCCAGATTCATGGAAGGCCACGTGACCGCGTCCGCCGACACCAATAATCTGTAAATCAATGCCGCCCGCCTTTTTGATCTTACTGGAATATCCCATCAGTATTTCCTTGCGAACCCAGGCGAGATATGCAGAAGCCGGTTTGGGTCTGATCACAATCGACTTTCCTGCATCTTTACCCCTTACATTCCAGTCCCCGGGATTGACTTTGAGTTCACGTATCAGTCGCTGCTGATTGATCAATGAACCATAAGGAACATCCGTTTCCATAAACTTACGTTTGAGAAGGCCAAATAACTCCTGTATCATGAAATAGCAGTAGCTCTCCGGGTGCATCATTCGCTGCTGGGCGTTTTCGCCGGGGAGACCTGCATATTCGTCCAGGTTAAAACTACGAACCCGGCCGCTTTCGAATTCACCGGCATTGGCTGCCTTGGCAAGGTGCTTGTAAAGACCTGTAGGTGAATTTCCCGTAGCCAACCCCAGCACGAACTGCTTTTTCTTTCCCAAGGTTCGAATTATATCCTGCTTGACAATTTCAGCCCCTACCTTGCTCATGTGCCTAAAATCCCTGGTCAAAACAGTCTTGATTGTCATTCCAAATCTCCTTACGGTTATGAAAAACCCTGCTTTGTTTTTCCAAAAGGCAAAATCAGCCGAGAATGGTTTTTACCGCCTCTGCAATCTGCCTGCAATACCTTTTGGTCAGATCATCACTGGGCCCCTCGACCATTACGCGACATACATTTTGTGTGCCTGAATAGCGCACCAGCACGCGGCCCTGGTCACCCAGTTCCGTTTCCACCTGCCTGATTACCTCTACCACTTGAGGCACTGATGAGATCTCCGGTTTGCTCTTGACAGCCACATTGATAAGTTCTTGTGGGTAGATATCCATCATGGCCGCCAGTTCGTGCAGCGGCTTATCCTCTCTAACCATTGAGGAAATCAATTGTATGGCGGTAAGGATTCCGTCACCTGTGGTGTGGAGATTAAGGAAAATTATATGCCCCGAGTCCTCTCCGCCCATTACGGCACCTAACCTCCTCATATCCTCCAAAACATATCGGTCCCCCACTTTGGACGCATAGTGATTGAGCCCATATTTCTTGCAGGCAATACTCAGGCCGAGATTGCTCATCACGGTGCTGACCACCAGGCCGTTTTCCAGCTTGCCCTGGTTTTTGAGCACATTGGCACAGATGATCAGAATCTGATCCCCGGTAACCTCATGTCCCTTGTCATCCACTGCGATCAAACGATCAGCATCGCCATCAAAGGCCAGCCCGATATCAGCGCCGCCTTCCACCACGCGTTTCCTGAGGTCTTGAGTATACTGCGATCCACAATTGTCGTTGATGTTGATTCCGTCCGGTTTATTGTGAATGACCTCAACGTCGGCGCCTAGTTCGATGAAGGTCTCCGGGGCCACCCTATACGCAGCCCCGTTGGCCGCATCGATGACTATCTTCATGCCTTCCATTGACAAATCGCGGGGAAAGGTGTTTTTCAGAAAAACGATGTACCGTCCGAGCACATCTTCAATGCGTTTTGCGCGGCCCATCTCCTTGGGAGGGGGGACCATATCAGGCAGTTTGCCCTCTAGAATGAGTTTTTCAATAGCCTCTTCCTCTTCGTCTGACAACTTATAACCACTCCCAGAAAAAACCTTTATGCCGTTGTCTTGGTATGGGTTATGGGAGGCGGAAATAACTATGCCAGCGTCTGCGCGCATGCTTTGGGTGATAAAAGCGATTCCGGGAGTGGTCAACACACCCACCAAATAGGGATTGCCCCCCATTGAGGTAATACCCGATTCAAGTGAGCTTTCCAGCATGTAACCTGAGATTCTGGTGTCTTTTCCTATGACCACCCGGGTACGGTGGTTTTCCTTTTTCAGCATATAGGTGATCGCTTGACCCACTGAAAAAGCCATCGCAGCATCCATCGGATAGCGATTGGCTTCTCCCCTGATTCCGTCTGTTCCAAATAATTTACCCATGTGTTTTCTCCTTAGATTTTATGACCGACATATAATCACGCCTTGAACAGAACCAATGATGGTAAGAGGCCCCCCGCCTTATGGCAAAGACCGTCCACGATCTTGTCAAGCCATCGTGTGCCTTCTTGCGAAACGGATTGAGGTAAGCCCTGAATTGTATCTATATAGTTGCCGTCATTGTTTTCCTTGTAACCGTCAAAAGCGTTTAGGAAGCGGTCACGAGGCTCATTGCCCTCCCTGGCCGCTATTTCTTCCGTGAAGAGTTCACAGACCTGTTGGATCTTATTGCGAAACTCGCTCTTACCGGGAGTAGGCTGTCCGTTGCGTTCACTTTTCTTTTTGGTCTCAGGCATGTTGCCTGCCATGGCCTTGAGCCTCTTTATGCGTTCTCTCTTGGCCAATGATAGCTTATCGAGTGCACCGGCATAAATAAGCTCGCCAAATTCCTGGCCGTTGAAAAAAGAGCGGCGAACATGAATATACCATTGCTCCAGCGCCAAAAGGTTCGCGAGATAGCGGAGGTTATTTCCCACCACACGGGAAAGCCCCGGGTAGGATTTAGGAACAAAGCGGATTACCGCCCCGCGGTGAGGTTTGCCAACAATCAACCTGTTATCCTCGAGAAAATCACTGCGCAGAATAGTGCCGGCCGCCACCACGTTGCCGTAGCCCAGCCGAAGGGGTCCTACAATTCCTCCCTGGCCGCCTAAAAAGATCGGCGGTTGGTTGAGCATCACTCCCCTAGGGACCTCTCCGATGAGCGATGCAGTAGTTTTGTCGCCATCGGGAGTAAAGTTAAAATGGATGTATGAACTGCCGACTTCGCTGTGGTCCTTGCGGCTGGTTCCACCGGCCATAAGGCAATCGCAGAAGTTGATCAGGCTCCCGAGTGTGACGAAAGGAAAAAGAATCGTCTGCTTCAAACCAACGCAGTGTGCTCCGTTGGCCTGCTCTTCCAAGACGCACCCCTCGCGAACGTGTGCACCCAGACCCATGCTCGCTTCTTTGAGAAAAACCGCATTCTTAAAATAACCGCCTTTGAGTTCAACCCCGGGGCCGATCTGGCAATTGTCAATGGTTACCGGGCCTTCGTGCCCAATTTTGCTTCCCTCCGAGATTACCGTTTTATCGCCGTAAATGCGGCAGCCCGGATATATCTTGACCCCTTTATCCGAAATATGATCAACGTTAACCGCTTCATCCATATCCACGGTCAGCGGATTGGGCATATCCACCCCTTTGTTAATAAGCTGGATAATCTTGTTGTGGCACTTGGGTTTGAGTTCCACTTTTCCTCCCAAAAACAGGCGAACGCATGATGACAGCAAATTCACCCATTTTCATTGATTAGACTTCTTGTTAGCAAAAATCACATCATTTATTTCAAGTTCTTAGTAATCCAACCTGATCTTACATTAGCGCATGATAGAAAAAATAGGATTGCATGTCAAATTTACATGGCTTTCGTATGCATTTGATGTGGCAGGAAATGGACATTATCCAAAGCGTAAACAACTTGTTTGACATAAAACCAAAAAATGGCATACTTAATCTGGCTATTCATAAAAATCAGCGGGTTAAAACAGAACACATAAAGAACAAGGATTACGAGAAACCCTTAACCTTAGAGACCCTGTCCATATACTTAGAAACGATGTCCAACAGCTTAATGAACAACCCTGTAGCAAGACTTCGGCGAGCTTAGTCGAGCCGCTACAGGGAATTACCAAGTTAAAAAGCCCCTGCTCTTTTGAGGTTCAAAAACACCAGGGATGATATCAACATTATGAAAAACCTAAACATGATCATTATTACGGGTCTATCAGGCTCAGGGAAGAGCACAGCCATTCACGCCCTTGAAGATGCGGGCTATTTTTGTGTGGACAATATGCCTGTCGCGTTGCTTCCCAAATTCCTGGAGCTACGCTCTGGCAGCGTCTCGGAAGTGCAGAAACTTGCATTTGGCATGGACCTCAGGGAAAAGGAATTCGTCAAAGAATACCAGGCGATCTTCAACCAGCTCCGAGAAGAAGGTTATCGCTTGGAGGTCATCTTCTTGGAGGCATCTGAAGATGTCCTGTTGAAGCGATACAGCCAGACACGAAGGCAGCACCCTGCTCGTCAGGGACGCAACCTGCTCGAGAGTATCCAAGCGGAAAAAAAACAATTAAAGGGCCTGAAAGAATTTGCCGTCAAGATAATTGATACATCCAGCTTAACAGTGCATGAACTCAAAGATGTGATAATTAAACATGCAGAGCGCGGTGTCAAGACAGAAAGGATGCGAATAACGGTTCTTTCGTTCGGCTTCAAGTATGGCGTCCCTCTTGAAACAGATCTCTTGATCGACGTTAGGTTTATCCCCAACCCCTACTTTATTCCCGAATTCAAAAACCTTGATGGCAAGGATGACAGGGTCAAAGAATTTGTAAAAAAATGGCCGGAAACCATAGGCTTCTTCCAAAAATATTTTACGCTCCTCGAATATCTGATACCCCTTTATGAAAAGGAGGGCAAATCATATTTGACCATTGCAGTTGGTTGCACTGGAGGGAGGCATCGGTCTGTAAGCATTGCCGAAGAAATCTCAGCCCATCTTAAAAAGCTCAACCGGCGGGTCAGCTTGAGCCATCGGGATATTGAGCTGGCCTAATAACCATCTTTTTCTAATGAACGATCCTTCAACGACTCTTCTGCGTACCGGAAAAAAGTGCCATGCGGAGCCTTTTATAAGGCACTACCAGCCAACTTAATCCTATACAAAGGGTGATGCTTTATGGGTGGCGAAGCTATGGGGCTCTTCGAAAGGCCGCATCTTTCGGATCAAAGCTCCTCAGGCCTGGATTGCGGCCCGAGTCGCGGTCTGCATTGCACCGGACTAATGGTATAAACCACCTTCCGTTCCAGCAGGCCGCAGGGAGGGCCGCGTGCAAATCAGGAGCAGATGCGGACTTAAGAAAAGTGCCATGCGGAGCCTCATAAACGGCAGTTGAGTGCAACACATACCCTCCTATTCAAGTTCAAACTCTTCAGATTCTTCAGTTGGATAGAAAAGATACGAATGTTCCTCCCTAATCTTATCACGCTCAGCATGAAGGAGGAATTCTTCCGCATTCTTTCGAAAGTCTCTGGCTCGGCTTTCCATATCCACCAGTCTTTCATTGACACCCTTCTCCCGCAACATTGCCTTAACCTCACTGAACAAACCTTCACTTCCAAAAAGCAATTCGCCCTCATTAAGAATCTTACATGCGACCATATGTTTGAACGTGTCGAAACCCGCCTGTTCCCGGACACGGGTCAGCTTCTTTACCACATAATCGATTTCCTCTTTCACGTGCGGCGTAACGAGCAATCTGTACTTCTCCTTATAAATGGCTTCGTCCAGCCTCTTCATCAAGGCATCGGGGACCTGGTCATCAGCAATTACAACCATATCAATATCCGAGCCATTGACCATTTTTCCGGTACTTTTCTCCGGCCGCGGCACATCATGTGCCATATTATACACAATATCCCCAGCTATTACAAAACAGGCCTGGTGTTCCAGGGCCCATTCGCACTCAAACTGACTGGCGAGGCCAGAAGCTATTCGGTAGCCCAGTTCGCGTTTGTCTTTGCTGACCTCCTCCATGTTTAGGATCACAGTTCGGGCCTTTTTCTCAACTAAATCTTCGTCCCCTGAAAGCCCAACGACAGAATAGGTCAAAAACTCCCTCCATATGGATGGCGAAAGCCTGGCAAAACCATTCACACGTCTGTCCAGTCTCAGATAACGAATACCCGTGGTTTGGATCATCAAATCACTGGAAATCCTGCAAATACGCCAAAGGTTCAAACCGTCACCTCCGACCTCTGCCCATATCTCCGATCCGGTCAAAGGCCCGTTCTCCTCTATAAGGCTGATGATTTTCTTTTCCATAGAATTACATTAACATGAAAAACATTTGCATATACCATAAAAATTCCTTTTAATAGGAACATAAAAATGACAAACACGGACATCAAAATACAGGACATCGGAGAATTCGGGTTCATCCGATCTATCATGGACAACTGCCACTTTTCTTCTGAAAAACTTGTCAAGGGCATAGGCGACGACTGTGCAGTTATAGGACCCTATGAAGACAAGTTATTCCTGATTACTACCGATCTACTGGTAGAAGATGTTCACTTCACATGGGGAAAAATTTCACCGGAACACCTCGGGCAAAAGGCAGTCGCCGTAAACCTTAGCGATATTGCAGCCATGGGCGGAAAAGCGATTCACCTGTTTCTGTCCCTGGCCATTCCCAAATCCACACGTGTTAAGGATCTCCATTCCATTTATAGGGGAATTAAGACAATGTGCGAGCGTTACGGGGTAAACATCCTGGGCGGAGATACATCTGCCTCACCGGATAGGCTGATGATTAATGTAAGCGTACTGGGTGAAGTGAATGAAAAGGAAGTGCTATACCGTGATGGTGCCAGACCGGGTGACGGCATATACGTTACCGGAACCCTGGGAGACTCAGCCGCCGGGCTGAAGCTACTAAAAAGAGAGCTTTCCGCACCCGAGACCTTGGCCAACTCCCTGATAAAGACACACAACCTTCCTGTCCCCTGTCTGGAAACCGGTCGTATGATCGCCCGAACCCGTATGGCCTCTGCAATGATCGATCTGAGCGATGGGCTTCTGGCTGATCTCCGGCACATCTGTGAGGCAAGCGATGCAGGCGCAAACCTCTATCATTCTGGCCTACCCCTTTCACCAGAGCTAGAAGCTCTGTCAGAAATAAACAACTTTGACCCCCATGACCTCGCACTTTCGGGAGGAGAAGATTACCGCCTCCTTGTTACCGTTCCCCGGAAATACGCTTCGTCATTTCAAAAAACTTTTGAAACAGAAAAACTTGCCCATATCTATCTTATAGGCGAGATCACGAGACCGAACCGGATTACAGTTCTCATGCCGGATGGAATAGAAAAACAGCTTGATACAAAGGGATTTGAGCACTTTATCAGCCCGTGATCAGGACGTACCGTGCTGAACTTTGAATTCCAGAAGTGCACCATCCACGAAATCCTTCAACCTGACCGCTTCTTCCCGATTAATTCTCGATATACCGGCTGATAGCCTCAGGTAATCCAAAAACTGGTTATCAAACCCTAACAGATGAGTGTATGGTGCCTCATTTCCAGGTGGCAAAACCATTTTCAGCTTACCTGCAAGGCGGGCCGAAAATGTTTCAAATCTGGCACAAAATGATTCGGCCTTCAGCACATGGACATTGTCCTCTGTCACAAGCTGACCGAGGAGATAGGCGTTGGCCCGGGGACTCGCCTGTGTTAAAAAGAATGGATAAGACCTGAAAAAAGATCCCCTCGTCATGACCCTTCCTTTTTCATGCACGGCTACCAGGTTCAGAAGATCAGCGCCCCAGTCCATCATTTTAAAGAGCGGGTTAAGCTTTCTGCTGGAATAGGAAAAGGAATCAAGATCATCTGAAAGGTGAGGCCAGAATTCCTGTTCTCTGATCCCTAATTCGAGGAAGACCTTTGCCTCCGGGCAGCTCTCTCTTTCGCATTTTTTACCATAATCAACGCGAAAACGGAGGTCCACCCCTTCATTTCGGGCTGGATGTAGAA
>CAZENC010000002.1:0-23452 GCA_964513115.1 uncultured Desulfobacteraceae bacterium
ACCTTGATGAAATGCACTCTCATTTCAGGTCCGGCGATTTCAGTCTAAACCTCTTGATGGGAGTTGATGGATATCTTGACAGCCAAAAAGACGAAATGCTGCAAGAAATTGACGCCTATCTTTCTTTGAGCAAAAGGCAGAAACAGGCCTATTCTCTCTTGCATCGATCAGGACACTACTTTCAGGACATAGATGATCTTGTCAGGGACAAAAGGGTGCTGGATAAAATATCCGGTGAGATTGAAAAACTGGAGAATAACGGCAAGAACGAATTTGACAAATATATTCAGCATCTTATGTCATACCAGCTGCCGCAACCACAGACCGACAACTGGACATAGTCATCACTCCTGCCTTGTAACATGACAAAGCCTTCTTTGCCGCAGTCGAACTTATCGGGCTTAAAAACAGGGCCTATCCTCCCATCCCCAGGAGAAAATCCATGGTCCTTTCCAGATGCGTAACGGTACTGCACTCCTTGGCAAGATAACAGTAAGGCAGGTACCTATCCATTTCGGAATCCCCTATGCCCCAGAAGGTTCTAGGTTCCGGGTTGAGCCAGATAATCCTCTTGCTCCTTTCGTTAATTAACTTCAGAATATCTGTTTGAGGATTCCCGTAATTATTCCGGGCGTCACCCAAGATCAGGACTGTCGTCTTATTGCTGACCGCATCAAGCCATTTTTTTTTGAAATCCAAAAATGCTTGTCCGTAATTTGTCCTTCCTAACTGAATACCCAGACCTATACCTCTTTTAAGTCTCACGATCGCCTCTTCAACCTGGTATTCCTCAAACACATTACTGACTTCTGCAAGATTGGAACAGAAAATGAACGAGCTGATCTTGGCCACTACCTCGTTGAGGCTGTAGAGAAAAAGCAGCATGAACCGTGATACTGCTTCCACGGAACGACTTACATCGCACAGGGCCATGATGTCCATCCGGCTTACCCTTTTAGCTTTCCACCGTGTATCGAAAAGAAGACCTTGATAGGCGACGCTTTCTCGAAGAGTTCTTTTAATATCCAACCAGCCCCGCTTTGATCTCTTCCTTCTCCTTGAATGAAGGTTGTTCAGGCGTTTGACCATCTTTTGTATGATGGAATGCATTCGATGAAAGTCCCGCTGTTCCAAATTGGACAATTTCATATGCCGCAGGTATCTTTCGATGATCTCCTCAGTTGCAGATCCTGCAAACATGGCGTACTGTTGCTCAACAAAATCTCTCACATTTTCAAAAAGGAGGTCCTTTGCCGCTTTCAATGTGCCCGCCTTTTGCCGCGAGAAAGGGCTATCATCATTATTCAGCCTTTGAATGTCCTGAATGAGGCCCTCTTGCCCCATGGCCTGGAGAATCCGCTGGATGTAAAGGCTTTTTTGTGTGAAGAACCAGATTGTATTGATTTCTATTTTTTGCGCAGCCTCCCTCATGGACATGGATAGGCCCGCGTTGTCGCCTGAGAGAAGCATATGGGTAAGAGGGGAGTCTTCTTTGCCGAGACCCACTGCCGGTTTCAAGCAGGAGTCTGCTTTAGTATCTGAAAAGCCGTCAAGGGAAAAAAAACGTTCAAAACAGGTGTCGAAGATCTCCTTTTCATGCCGGGATTTTGCCAGGGTGGCGGACAGCGAATCTCTTAGAAACTCCCTATCGCTATAGCCGGTAAGGCATGCCGCATTCATGGCGTCCATGCTTTCCGATACGGATATCCGCACGCCGGAACCCCGCAGTGCGACAATCAAATTCTGGAGGACCTTCTCCATCTCTTCAGTCTCAAACCCGCTTTTTGGCCTTCTCTGTCATGTCATGGACGTGTCCCCGCACAATTTCCACGTCGTCCTCGAATTTCAGAAAGATATTCAGCGTATCTTTTACAATATCAGGATTCAGTTCATTCGAATGGAGAAGCACCAGGACCCTGGCCCAGTCAATTGTCTCGCTTATGGATGGGACTTTCTTCAGATCCAGATTCCTAACTTGCTGGATGAAAGAAACCATTTGAACTCTGAGTGATTCGGAAAGATCCGGTACTCTTACCCGAATTATATCTCCTTCAAGTTTGGTGTCCGGAAAGGGGATGTGGAGATACAGGCACCGCCGTTTGAGGGCCTCACTCATTTCCCTGGTATTATTACTCGTTAAAAAGACAAACGGCTTCGATAAGGCATGGATAGTTCCAATCTCAGGAACGGATACCTGGAACTCGGATAGGATTTCCAACAAGAAGGCCTCGAATTCTTGGTCCGATTTATCCACCTCATCCACAAGTAGAACCGCACCCTGTTCCTGCTGGAGCGCCTTCAACAACGGCCGCGGTTCAAGAAAATGGGGCGAAAAGAAAATGTCGTCATATTGGTGTAATTTAGACATTGACAAAGTCAAACCCTCTGCGCCGTTTAGGATGTCGTTTAGTTTGTCCTTCAGAATTTGGGTGTATAATAACTGCTTCCCATATTTCCATTCATAGAGCGCCTTTGATTCATCAAGCCCTTCATAACATTGAAGCCGGATTAACGGCGTCCCGAGGTAAGTTGATGCGGTCTTTGCAAGCTCTGTCTTCCCAACTCCGGCAGGACCTTCCACAAGGATGGGTTTTTCCAGGTAATATGCCAGATAAAGGGTGGCCGCAATCTGCCGGCTACAGACATAACCTGCCTTTTCAAATCCCTGTTGGATACCTTCAACAGAACTAAATTTCTGATCATGATGTGATTTCATAGAATTCCTCTCATGAAACAAAACTCTTACCAAATTCGGGTTGATTACTGAGGTATTGATATGAAAAACACCGGTACAGGAACAGGCCGGCAAACGCGCCCTTCATCATTATCTGCGCAGTTACAAATGAGTATGAATAGTCCGGATGGCTCTTAGCTTAGCTAGGAGCCTGTCGGAGAACCGCAAGTCTTGAGCAGGCACTTACTTTTTGAATATAAGGAGATGATTTCGACCATCAAGCGTAACCAGATCCCAGCCCTCGGCCCCGGCCTGTTCCAAAACGGTCTGCATTTGAACCTCGATTGACGGCTTGCTCTTCCCACTGAAGTACTTGGCAACCTTGTATTCCATTTTTTTTGCGGCATAGGTGGGAGAACTTTGCACAAGGTATGCCATTATGTTCAATGTCAATAAGACCGCCACTGCTACCAATAAGACTCTTAAAAAGACATCGCTCTTCGCACTTTTATCATGCCATTTCATCTTGACTCCTCCTAATAATAAAATCCCGTGACTTCATCAAATTTCTCACCCTTTCAACCCCCATCATCCCGCTCCACCGCACTGATCAAGAACACCAAAATATCAGGAACGGCCGAAATCATCCTGTTTCAGTTCGACAGGCATGGGACTTTCATAGGCGTTTCAAGAAAATGATGTCCCGAACTTACAATCCACCCATCTTAAGGCCATTTCCTTTCCTGGATCAGGATCTTCATAGTAAGATGTGTTAATTCCTAAAAGCGGTTTTTATGATACTTTTATGCAAAAAAGGAGTCCATTGTAACAATATCCTTCTTGAACTCATCAGAATCAAGATTGAGATTTACCCGAGCCAACTCTTTCCCATCCCACTTGCTGGAGTTGTCTTCGAGCGGAAGCTTTTCAATTAAATATGTAATGCCCCATTTGTTCAAGAAATACTCCGTATCCCTTTCTATCTGCTCCATCCTTAGGCGGTATTTGCTATGATAAGCATCTTTTCTGTCCACCTTTGAGTAATCATGGTTGTGGATGGCTTCTGCATCGGCACAATAATGGATTTTAAGTCCTTCCTTTCTTATGTTCAAGGAAAGGTCCTTATCTTCGTTTGCAATAAAAATTCCTTTGCCTTCTACTATATCATCAAAGCCACCAATTTTGAAAATCGCATCCCTCCTGACTAATAGCGAGGTAGTAGTATACCAGGGAACTTCACCGGGTCGCTTTACAAGGGGATCATCCTTTTTCAAACTCGACATCGGTCCTGCTTTATCCAGTCCAATTCCATAAACATTTCCTTCTTTTTCAAGGGTAATTGTATGGCACCCACAGTAGTACACGGTTGTGGCGTCTGTCTTAAGAAGTTTTGCTCCAACCATCCCGATCTTTTCATCTCTTATTGCAGTTCCTCTCAGATGTCTCAACCACTCTGGCAGCACAACGACGTCGTTATCCATAAAAATAACATACGACCCCCTTGAATAATAGATTCCCTGGTTTCTCTGCCCGGTAGTCCCCGTACTCTTTCTATTATATATCGCGTGGACATTTTTGTATTTTTCTTCCAGGGAAGAAATAATTTCAAGCGTCTCCCGACCGGAGCCTGCATCGCTCAATATTATCTCAAAGGGTTCGGGGGTATTTTCGAAAACCGTCTCAATGCAAGTTTCGGTGTCATGCCCTCTTTCCGCCGAGATGATAATTATCGACGTCAAATTGCTGAAATCCGGCCCATGTTTATTTCCATTCTGGTCATATGCCAGGTGTCTGTCCAGATCCAATTGTTTCCCGTTCCTGTCAAGAAATGAGTATCTGTTTGTTATATTCTTCAACATTTCTAAAACTCGTTTGAGATTCCAAATATACCTTACGCCTTGCGTCTTATGCAGAATGATTTTAATTAGTTACGGCAATACTCTCCGCTCTCCGGGAATATTTAAATGCGTTAAGTTTAAGAATTTACTGTACGATGCACTAGCTTTTTCTGAGACCCGGAATTCTGTGCGAAATGTCAGCCTTCCCTGTATTTTGAACTGCTCTTTTTCAGCATGTCTAATTGATTAACAATCAATTCCCCTGCCTTCTCACTGTGTGTTTCCCTATTGCTCTCCATAATCTCTAATGTGGCACACGGCATTAGAGCGACCATCCGTTTCATAATGTCCATACCGTGTAGCATATCACTTCTCGCACCTATAATCAGCACCGGTGCCTTAACCTCGGGCAGTTTATCCCATAATTTATAGTCCCTCAATGCCCAGGCGTTGGCTTTCAGTCTCTTTGGCTCTGCCGCATCAATCGTCCCCTCATATTTCTTTACCTGTTCTGATTCTCTGTGCTTGTCCAGGCGAATATTACGCAGATACCATTTCAATCCCGGTTTGACCGCAGCATATAAAAAGGCCGGCAACAATCGAATCAGCGGTAAAGACCAGACAGGGAATGAGAATTCAGCATTAGGCCCTATCAATATGGTGTGGGATGGCTGTCTCAAATTTTGACTCAAATAATCGAGAACAACTGTTGCGCCTAAAGAACTGCCAACAAAACAAAAAGGCCGCTTAAGAGAAACACTTCGGTTCAATATTTCATGAATATCCAGGCTCATACGGGCTATTGAAAAGTCAGCCGGGCCCTCCGGTAACTTGGCACTGACTTTTTCCCTTGTTTCTAGATAGATTGTCCGGTAACGGGGGGTTAGCTGTTTTAAAACATCCTGCCAGCCACTTATTAGTGAAATCCATCCGGCCACAAAGACAACAGCCGGCTTTTCAGGTCCATCACATTCGGGAAGAAAATCAATCACCTTCAGGGCAACACCGTCAGAGACCTCAACATAGTCTTCGGTTACCTTAACACTTTTATCAGTATATGTTAGGTGGGACATTGAAAATGCTCAGCTCTTTTCGTTGTCAAGGTCTCAAAGCCACATTGGTCCGTATCAAACAACTACTTGAATCCGAGACTCAGCCTGTAAGCCCAGTTCAGGATAACCAGCATGCCAACAAAACAGGCTGCCCGGCGACCTGTGCCCGGCCTTAACCTCAGCAAACGCCCGCGCATAATCTTAACTCCGAGCAGCAGGCCTGTCATGTTCCATGCGAACACAAACGCGACCGCGATATACAATAGGCATGCCAAAGGACAGTTCTGCACCGCGAAAACCCAATCGCCATGGGCCATCGCCCAGAAGGAGCGGGTAAAGCCGCAGAACGGACATGGATATCCTGTAAGCCAGAGAAAGGTGCACTGCTTTAAGGGCAAAAAATCGCATTTACCATAGTTTGCCAGCAACAATCCTATTCCTGTCACCAGTGCGAGGGGCAGATGAAGTCCTACCACATCCCAGTAAGAGCGCGGGCGGGTCCATGATAAAAAGGCGAAAATGTTGGCTTGTATTTGCCGACCGTCAGTAATATCCATCGGTAACGGCTACTCCGGTTGGGAAGTGTCGCCACCTGTGTTTGCTTCCGCGGGCTGCGTTCCCTCTGTGACTGCGGGAGCGCTGACGCCGCTGAAAATGTCTCGGTACGCAACAGTCAGGATACAGGCCTGAATCGGGGCAGTTATAATTATACCGATACCACACAGGATTGCCCCTATACTGCCGATAATACTAGAGACAACGGAGAGAGCCAAAAAAGGCCAGAAATTGGTCTTGACCTTGTTAATACTCTCCATGGAGGCGGGCCAGAAGTCCATGTTCTCATCTACTATAAGGAATAGCCCGAACATGAGAAATGCCTGGGCCGCATAGACTACGAACAAGGCGGCCAGTTGTCCCACACAGGGCACAAGGGCAAGAAGAAAAGACACTATAATAAGGGCAATTCCCCATACAACAACAAACAGGAAGGAGTTCAGGAAATATCCAAACCCTTTGAACACGTCCCCGACTTCGGGTTTGGGCTCCAGGTCGTCAAACAACGCCAGGGTGATCATCAAAACACCGGCAAACATCGGTCCGGCAAGGATACCGACAGTTACGGCGCTTAGCACAACGGCAATTAGCGAGGCCAGTACAAGAATTCCGAAGTTATCTTTATAGAGATTAAATCCATTTTCAATCCACTCACCGAACTTTACCTCAACTTTTTTCATCTCACCCCTCCTTTTTGGAAACATATTGTCTAAGCAAGCTTAGCCTACCCGGACTGTACCGGCTCATGACGGGCAAAATGATTATAGAAGCGCACATTCCGCTTATCTTGCCGCTTGAACCTTCAATGCTTATCATATGATAATCATATGATAACCTCAACAGTATTTTTCCATCCGGTGTCAGGCGGCAGATAAGGAAGTGATTTTAAATGGAATGTGTGTTGATTGATTAATCCTGAAAAAAGGGATTATGTTGCTTTTCGCGTCCTACTGATGTCACAGGGCCGTGGCCGGGTAAAACCAGCGTGTCATCGGAAAGCGAAAATATCTTCTCGCGAATATTTTGAAGGAGGAGTTCCATATTTCCTCCCGGAAAATCGGTCCGGCCTATACTCCCCGCAAACAAAGCATCGCCGCATATCACCAACTTTCTCATTTCCTTGCCGCTTTCCATTTCCACTTCACCCTCGAAAACAAAGCCCAGGCCCGCCTCAGAATGACCTCGCAGGTCAATGACCTCGAAATGGATTGATCCTACTTCGATTACATCTCCTTCCTGTATGAATTGAGATGCCTCTGAGTTGGTTGCAGTGCTTCCCCAATAGGCTGCTTTATCACTGATCGCCCCGAGCGCTGGTGCCTCGTCGCGATGGCACACAATAGGCGCCCCAGTGGCCTCATGGAGCTCCTTGTTTCCGCCTACGTGGTCCCAGTGAGTATGGGTATTAATGATATATTTCGCTTTAAGGTCATCCTGAGCAAGTGCTTTCAGGATCTGGTCCGCGTCTCCGCCCGGATCAAAGACCGCGGCTTCCCTTGTTTCTTCGTCACCAACAATATAGCAACTAACCAGCAGGGGTCCGGTTTCCAATATTTTTAGTATCATGTATATTCCTTTCTAAAACAGGTTGTTTAAAAATGGCCATAGCAAACAATCCCCACCCAAAGGGACTGTGTCGCAATGTCATTCCGAGGTGATAGCCGAGGAATCTTATGTTCGCAACTGGTTATTATTAGAAGATTTCTCCCTTCGGTCGAAATGACATAAAGAGCTAAAACCAGTATTATGACACAGCCTCAAAGGGTGAGGCTTTTAAAAAAAGCGATCGCAATCTATAGGGCCAGTCCTTTACTGTTTTCAAAAGTCGCATCACAGATTTTGCCTTTTTAGATTAAGCGTGGCTTTGACGCCTTTTCTGAGTGACTGGCGGGAGGCCGCCGTGCTTTTAACGACTTATCAGCGGGGGAAACCGCAGCCCCGAGCTTGTGGAGGGGAATGCGGAGGGGGCAAAACTCCCCCGTAGATAAGTCGTAGAAAAGACCAGGCCGGGAGCCTCGGAACCGAAGAAAAGGTCTCAATGACACGCTGCGCTATTGCCCTACCTTTCCATCTTTTAAAAGATCTCAAGTGTAACGAGTGAGGGAATATAAAACAACGGCTATTGTGTCAAGACAAAAGGCCCTTCTCTGATATTAATAAACATATTTAAACTTGATGTGAATTTTGCATCTTGAGTCTGTAGCAGAAGGGTAAATAATTTATTCACATTATTAACTCCCTTATGCCGATGCTAACCTGGTATAGACCGAATATTAAAAGTGCCATGGCAGTTATACCCATAAGAATTCGAGTGACCCTGTTATCAACCCTGCCTGCCGTTGAAAATACGATAATTAAAGAGGCAAGGGAGCATACAAAGGTGCCAAAAAACCCGGCAATAAAACTGATACCAAACCCTGGTGATTCCCGCCAGCCTGTAAGAATAATAGGGACACCGACCACACTCCAGAATATATAGGGGTTTGGGTTTAATGCATTTATGGCAACGGCATTTAAAAAGGTCCGCCGGCCCGCTTCACTCAACGGCTTAAGCACCGGGGCCGGTTTTTTAAAGGCCAAAAATCCTTCCCAGGCTAAATACAGAATAAAAAGGCCGCCGCCAACTCGAAGCATATTAAGAAACCACGCTGGTGTTTGTGTGAGCGCAAATAGAACCAGCCCAATAACGGGACCATCTGTGACAAGGGGCGCAAGGGCCGCCGGAAGTGTACTCTTCCAACCGTTTTTCAGGGACTGTGAAAGCAAAAAAGCCTGAAAAGGCCCGGGCATGATTGTAGCAGACAGGGCCAGTGTGGCCCCCTGAAGGAAGTATAAAATCAAATTTCTCCTGCCTCCACCACCATCTCTGCCATTTTGAATTTCTGTGCCTTCCCGCTCCTGGTCATGGGGAAATCAGCCACGAACTTGTAGTACTGCGGGAGCTTTTCCGCACTCAAATTGTCAATAACATGTGCGGCAAGCTCAATAAGGGAGAGCTTCGATCCCTCCCTGAGTTTAACCCACGCCACTACCTCCTGACCCTTTTCAGGATCAGGGATCCCGAAAACCTCTGCCTCAGACACCTCCGGTCGCTGGTAAATGACTTCCTCTACCTCGACCGGATAAATTTCAATTCCATCCCTTACAATCACATCCTTGATCCTGCCGGTAATCTTCACATATTTATTATCGTCCATCTCCCCCAGGTCGCCCGTGTGAAACCATCCGTCCCGATCAATTGCTGCTGCCGTAGCAGCAGGCATCTTGTAATAGCATTTCATCAAAAATCCTCTTGTGCATAACTCCCCCTGGGTTTTTCGCGGAAAGTCTTCACCTGTACCCGGAGACACTATCTTGACCTCATTGCAGCCAAGAGGCGTCCCGATTGTGGAGACCCTCAATTCTATGGGGTCGTCCGGGTGGGTCATGGTAATCCAGGAAGAGGTCTCGGTAATCCCATAGGCCACGGTAATATCGGATATACCAATATCTTCAACAAGTCTTTTCATCAACTCCGCTGGACAGGGAGCTCCGCCGATGGTTCCTTTTGTGACGGACTTCCACCTTTTTTTCTGAAACTCAGGATGGTCAATCAAGGCTGTAAGCATACTTGGTGACCCGTAAACGGCAGTGCATTTCTCTTTACTGATAGTCCGGAGTATTCGGGACGGCTCAAAAACCTTACATGGCATAACAATAGTTGCCCCCTTAAGGAGACCTGCCAGTGCAATGCACGTATTTCCGAACATGTGGAAAAGGGGGAAAAAGAGACAGAGGCTGTCTTTACAAGTCACCCCCTGCCGCTCAGTGGAGAAAATAGATTTATTGATCAATCCCAAGTGGTCCAGAACAACCCCTTTTGGCTTGCCCGTGGTTCCCGACGTATACATGATTGCCACCGGATCTTCCGGGGCGACGACAGATTCCATCCTGTCAAGTATGCCCGCATCAATTTCTTCTCCCATCGCAGTCAATTCGGTCCACTGGATCACCTCTGGATGGGCCTTGTCCGAAATCACGAAAACGTTCTCTAATGCCGGGACATTATCCCGTATATAAAGGATACTCTCCTCGTATTCGTCATCTGCCACATCGGCTGCTACAATAACGGCCCTGCATTCTGACTGCTCCAGTATAAAGTGCAGTTCCTCCCTTGTCGCACCCGGGTCAAGCGGTACAGTGACAGCCCCGATCCTGGAAATGGCCAGAAAAGATATGATCCATTCCGAGATATTCGGAGACCAGAGCCCTATTTTGTCCCCTTTCAATATGCCTGTCTTTACGAACCCCTTAGCAGCCCGCTCCACCTCCCACGCCAAAAGACCGTAACTGGTCCTGACCCCGGTTTCCGTGTGAACGAGTGCAGGTCGATCAGAGTATGACCGCACTGTTTCCTGAAACATTTGCCCAATGGTTTTGTTTACAAATTCCATGGATAATATCTCCTTTTTCTTAAATCAGGCACTAAGCTATTTTCCGAGTGCCGGATTGCAGGGAGCATCAAATTTTACTCAAGGCCTCTGTGGTATACTGCCTATGCTATCACCAGAGGCAAAATAAGACAAGATAAGGGATTGTGCCCTTGAAACTTTCTTGCGCCTTTTGCCTTGCGCCTGCACCAAACAAGGCATTATATATAAGTATATAAGTTTTAAGTGACTACTCACGTAGTCAGGCTGAAGGTGTTTAGACAGTCTTCAGCCTAAATAACCTGAACGGTTACAATTTTAAAGGATAATAGGCAGTATCAATTAAGACGGACTCGTAAAGTCCGTCAACAGGCCGAGGGCGGGTAAGCCCCGGCCTGGGGTGAGGGTGGAACCATTTGAATTTACTTCAAATGGCGGGGGAGGGGACGCCCTTCCCCGCCGAGTAAAAAGGCCCAGAGCGACTTTTACGAGGTTATCATTAACATGAGTCTCATTACAGCCCTCAAAGTCTCCCTCGCATTCGCTGGGAGGAAAATTTTCCACGAGATCGGGCTTCAGGTTGGGCCCGGAGATCGAATCGGACTGGTCGGCGCCAACGGGTCCGGCAAAACCACCCTGCTCAGGCTCCTTATGGGGGAAACCTTTCCGGACAACGGAGAAGTCAGAGTGGCAAAAGGAATCAGGATTGGATACTTGCCCCAGGATGTGCAGGAAATCTTATCTGGCCGCCTTCTCCACTCGGTTCTGTCTTCCGCTCCGGGACGGGTGGAGATGCAAGGACAACTGAGAGCGATTGAGCGTTCTCTGAAAGATGTTTCCGAAAAGCAGGAACAGACCCGGCTGGCCGGAAAACTTGCTGAAATACACCAACAGCTAAGCCACCTGGACCAGCAATTTCCCCCTCATGAAGCGGAAAAAATCCTTCTGGGACTTGGCTTTCAAACATCTGATTTTCCCCGGCCTATCTCTTCCTTGAGCGGTGGCTGGAAAATGAGGGCCGCCCTTACAAGTCTCCTTTATCAGAAACCTGACCTCTTACTGTTGGACGAACCCACCAATCATCTCGACATACCGGCAGTCCGATGGCTGGAACAATTTCTTCAAGATTTTGACGGAGCCATGATTCTTGTGTCTCATGACAGGGACTTCCTAAACCGTCAGATTCATCGAATTATCAGCCTCGAACACGAAGGCATGAGAACCTACAGCGGCAATTATGATTTTTACATGAAAGCCCGAGAGGAGGAAAAAAAGTCTCTTGAAGCCGAGGCTCGCAGCCGCGACCAGAAGATTAAAGAAGCCCGGAAATTCATTGAAAGATTTCGTTCCAAGGCCTCTAAGGCAAGGCAGGCCCAGAGCAAAATCAAATTGGTGAAAAAAATGGACCTGGTTGAGACTCGACAAAGGGAAAAGACTGTGCGTTTTTCCTTCCCCGAAGTACCACGGAGCGGGAGGGAAGTTCTTTCCATCAAAGATGTGTCGAAGGGGTTCGGTGAAAAGCTCTTATATAAAGACCTGAATATGACTGTCCTGAGAGGGGAAAGAATAGCTATTATCGGTCCCAATGGCTGCGGCAAGACCACCCTGCTTAGAATAATTGCCGGTGAAATAGAACCGGATGACGGACTAATAACCCTTGGGCACGGGGTCAGCATGAGCTATTTTGCCCAGCACCACTCGGAAATGCTTGATCCCAACAAGACAATTATCCAGGAAGTGTACCAGGTCGTCCCCTATGAGGCTATCGGTTTTGTAAGGGGAGTTTGCGGCACGTTTCTGTTTTCGGGAGAGGATGTGGACGGTTTGACAGGCACCCTTTCCGGCGGTGAAAAGGCCCGTGTCTCACTTGCAAAGCTCCTTGTCAAGCCGGGGAATCTCATGGTGATGGATGAACCTACAAACCACCTGGATATATCATCTTCGGAAACACTAATCGATGCACTGGCAGAATACGAAGGGACCCTGCTGTTTGTCTCCCACAACCAGTCCTTCATTAACCGGCTGTCTACAAAAATCTGGGACATTACAAAGGTTAAAATCTTTGAATATCCGGGCAATTTGGACGAATACTATGATCATCTCTCAAAGGCAGAGATCAGCCCGGGTGAAACGGAAAGGGATTCGGAAAAGGAATTTGGCCGAAAAATACCGGATCCAGGCAGTGGAGTTGAAAAGGCACGGGAAACAAAGAGAGTGAACAAAAAGGCACTAAAAAAGGAAAGGGCTGAAAAACGCAGGTTCCTCCGCGAAACACTTAAACCGATCCAGGATGAATTGGAATACCTGGAAGGAAGAATTGCCGAACAGGAATCAAGACAAAAGGATCTTGAAAATGCACTTGCAGACCCTGAGGTTTTTAAGGATAGCGAAAAGAGCGTACGTTTGATAAATGAATATCATGATGTAAAGGAAGAGCTTGACACGTTGATCCAGAAATGGGAGCAATGTCAGGAACGGTTGGAATCCACTCGAAAAAAGCTGGGCCGTTGAAAAAAGCTGCCGCCGGAAACATGCAGGAAGCGTTCAACAAAAGAATTGCCTCCTATCACGTTGCTTCTAAGGCTAAATCACACACCTTATCAGTCGTTTCCTCGAGCCTCTGGATAAGGGATCTGATCAGCCCCTTTAGCTGTGGAGAAATTGAGTCGTAATCCCTGGCAAGTTGTGCGGTATCCAGGACTCCCAACCGTACAGGTCCTTCAGCAATAACGGATGCGGTCCGAACACCTTTTCCCGGCTCTAACAAGAGCATTTCCCCAAGAATATCTCCTTCTTTAAGAGTATATACAGTTACATTGCCCTTATTCGTGCTCTTTCTTACTTTCAACTGTCCTTCGAGTACCAGATAAACCCAATCACCCTTACTGCCTTCCTCGATGACAACCGTCTTGTCCGGATAATATTCCTCATTGGCGATATAGGCATAAACCAGTTGATCAACTGTCATCTCTTAAAACTCCCGCTAAGACCTCATAAAAAAACCAAGCGTCTTTCTGTTCTCACCGTCTATTTCTTCAAACTGCATGCCCATCATAATTTTTCCGAGAGTTCGGTCCATCTTAACAGATTGTATCTTGGCCTTAAATGTCAACTTTTTATTGGTAGGCAGCATCATGGTTACATAAAATGTATCTCCTGCTTCATGAGAAAAATTGAGAGCGTTTTTGGATCTGACTTCTAATCCCACACCGTTAAGGCTGATATCTTTAACGCGCCCCCCTAAACGAAGCTCCTTTGATGAATTTACAGGGCGATAGATGCACTCCTGATCCAATTCCTTTCTGTAATAAAACCTCTGTGGAGTTCCCGGTTTTACATGCTTGGCCTTTTCTATAATCCGCTGTCTTTTGGCAGTGAATTGAGCTACGAGTTGGTTCATCCGGACAAGGCGCTGCAAAGCCTGGTTGACGATATATTTGACAACCGGCGGCATCTCTTCGTATTCCTTTTTAAGTGTAGAAGGATGCCATACCTCCAATTCCGAATCCTCAAGCGCCCTTGCAGAGGCCGTACGTTGTTCTTCACCTCTGTTCAAAAAGGTCATCTCACCAATTATCTCACCGCGCCCGAGGGTAGCCAGAGGGATTTCTCTTCCCCCGGATTCGTTGAAAATACGAACCTTGCCTTTAACAATCTTATAGATGGAGATACCGTAATCACCTTCTTTTATGACTAGCTCTCCCCTTTTATATTTAAGGCTAACAATTGGGGGCATTTTTTCCTTGCCATTCGCGACCAATGCTTTTGTCCTCTTTATTATTTTACTATAGTAATTACCTTAATTTATCAGCTTTTTTTCAATAAGTCACCATTTTTTTGACCTATGTTGTTGTGACATTTAAACTAAAGACATTTCATTTCACTACCTGAAAAATCATGAGAAATATGATAGAATTAAATTATTGAATCGATCTAGGCAAGAATCCACGCTTAAAGAGATTGTGCTGACATGAGCCCCAGGCGAAAAACCCCTTCGAAGTATATGAACTAAGGAGTTAAACAGACAGGTGAAAGCTTCCCGGTTGATTAAAACAATAAGGGCGCATCCAGATTTCCGTGATACGTTCGTATATCACCGTTACCTCCCCCCCCGCCATCCCTTCTATGGCCTAAAACCGACCTTTCATAATGACATCCTCGAAACCATGAAAAAAGTTGGCCTTGGGCGGCTTTATAGCCATCAGGTCGAAGCCATTGGTCATTTGAGACAGGGATCAAATGTCCTGGTCACCACACCCACAGCCAGTGGGAAAAGCCTGATCTACAATCTTATTGCCCTGGAGGAAATCCTGCATAACAGGGCCGCCAGGGTACTGTATCTGTCTCCCTTAAAAGCCCTCGAACAGGACCAATTAAAAAATCTGGCCGTGTGGCTTGGTGGGATAAAGGAGACAAAAATTTCGGCGGATATCTACGATGGGGACACAACACCTTACAACCGAAAAAAAATCAGAAGTAACATGCCCAACATCCTATTTACCAACCCTGACATGCTCCATCGTGGGATTCTTGCCTATCACCAAAACTGGGAAAAACTTCTTGAAAACCTCTCGTTTGTCATTCTGGACGAGGTCCATACCTATCGGGGAATCTTCGGATCACATGTAAACCAGGTTCTCCGCAGGCTGAAAAGGCTCTGCCGGCTCTATGGTTCTAATCCGCGATTTATATTGCTGTCCGCCACCGTAACTAACGCGACTGTCTTTGGCGAGAGCCTGATCGGGGAACATCTCGAAATTGTTCAATCCGTGGGTTCGCCCAGATCCGGACAGCATTTCCTTTTTCTCAATCCACAAGAAACCAGCGCCAATTTTTCTGCGGCCAAGCTTTTCGTTAGCTGCATTCGTAACGGCTTCAGGACCATTGCCTTCACACAGTCAAGAAAGGTTGCGGAACTGATGCATGTCTGGGCCGGCCAATTATCCCCTGACCTAGCCGAAAAAATAAGTTCATACCGGGCCGGTTTTATGCCGGAGGAAAGGAGACAGATTGAAAAAAAGCTTGCCGGAGGGGAGCTTCTCGGTGTCATCTCCACAAGTGCGCTTGAGATGGGAATTGATATCGGTTACCTTGATATCTGCCTTCTTGTGGGCTATCCCGGCACCATTATGAACACCTGGCAAAGAGGGGGGCGGGTTGGCCGGTCCGGTAGAGAATCCGTGGTAATACTCATCGCAAAACCTGATGCCCTGGATCAATACTTTATGAAACACCCGGATGATTTTTTTGATCGATCATTTGAGGCCGCCGTACTGGATCCAAATAACCCTTACGTGCTAGAAGCCCATCTGCCTTGTGCGGCCGCAGAAAAACCGATCACCCCTGAGGACTACAAATACTGGCCGGAAGATCTTTCAGTACATCTTGAAAAGCTTGAAAAGCAGGGACTTTTACGAAGGTCTGCCGAAGGCGAGCCAATATGGTTTGCCTCAAAAAGTAACCCCCAGCTTCACGTAAATCTTCGCTCTGCTGGTGAGACTTTCACGATCTTTGAAAAAGAGACGGGACAGGCCATTGGCAGTATTGACGGAACCCGGGCATTCAAGGAGTGTCATCCAGGCGCCGTCTATCTCCATAGGGCCAATCAATACCTGGTTGATCGGCTGATAATTGAGAAAAGGGATGTCGTGGTTCACAGGTCGAATCTCAAGTACTTCACACGAACCCGGAGCGAAAAAGAAACAGAGATCCTAAATATACATAAAACCAGGCCGGCCGGGCAGTTTCTGGTCCGTCTGGGGGATCTCAAGGTCACTGAAACGGTGACAGGTTTTGAAAAAAGGGCATTGCCGGGGCAGGAACTCATGGGCGTATTTCCCCTGGACCTGCCTCCTCAAACATTTGAAACCATTGGTTTCTGGGTGGAGATAGAACCCGCCTTAAAAAAATATATTGAAGAAAAGGGCCTTCATTTCATGGGAGGTATTCATGCCATAGAACACTCGGCCATAGGCATTTTTCCCCTGTTTGCCCTTTGTGACAGAAACGACATAGGAGGTATCTGTTATCCTCACCATGAACAGGTTGGCAAAAGCGCCATCTTTATCTATGACGGTTATCCCGGCGGGGTTGGACTGGCACAAAGAGGCTTCGAGATCATCTTGGAGCTGCTTGAAAAAACCCTGCTTCACGTGAGAAGCTGTGAATGTGATGAAGGATGCCCCTCATGTATCCATTCCCCGAAATGCGGGTCGGGGAACAAACCACTGGACAAGATTGCAGCCTTAACCATACTTGAAGGTCTCCTGGGGCATATTCCCTTAAGCCAAATGTCAAGACAAGAAGAGAACGAACTGGAGGCACCTTTCAAGGAAGATGACAACAATAATATAATACACAAAAAACCCAGGCTCCTTTTCCTGGACCTGGAGACACAAAAAAGTGCACAAGAAGTAGGGGGCTGGCAAAATTCACACCTTATGAGGGTTTCGGTAGCGGTCATCTTTGATACTGCCGAAGACCGTTTTCATGTCTTTCATGAAGATAAAATCGAGGACCTTCTTGACTATCTGAAAAAGGGGGACCTGATCATCGGATTCAATATCAAAAGGTTTGACTACATGGTCCTGAGCGCTTATTCAAATAACGACCTAATGTCACTGCCCACATTTGACATATTAGAGGATGTCTATAACCGGCTCGGCTTCCGGTTGAGCCTGGATCATCTGGCGACAGAAACGCTGGAACACGGTAAAACGGCCGATGGTCTTCAGGCCCTGGAATGGTTCAGACAGGGTGAAATGGAGAAGTTGATCGAATATTGCAGGCAGGATGTTATCGTCACCCGGGATCTCTTTCAATACGGCCTTGAAAAAGGCAACCTTATTTATAGGGAAAAGCAGTCGGATACAAGGCTCAGGCTCCTGGTTGACTGGAACTTGGATGAATTGATGAATTAAAATCGCTGTTCGATTTTATCGAAGAACCGGTTCTATTGGAGGCTGATGGAAAATCTCCAGATACAAGGCATCCGAAATCCCGAGGAATGAGGCGTACATAGAAGTACGCCGCAGTGACGAGGGATGAGGATAACGAGGTAGATGGGGGTTTTTCGACAGCCTCCTAGAGCGACGAAGTCGCGCTTCATAAAATCATCGAACAGTGTGAGATGATTTTATTATGAAAGCCTTTCAATGCCAAATGTGCGGTAATTGCTGTTACGGCGAAGGCGGCATTTTTCTTGAACAAAAAGAAATGGAAAATATTGCCGGTTTCCTGGAAACGTCTATTGACTCTTTTCTTTCCCGGTTTTGTGAAAAAAAACTCGGCCGTTATCAGCTAAAAACCGGCCAGGACAGGTTTTGCGTCTTCTTTACCAAAGAAAAGAATTGCCTGGTCCACCCCGTCAAACCCAAACGATGCTACCTGTGGCCTTTCACTCCTGCCATTGTGAGCGACAAAGAAAACTGGGACTTGGCAAAAGATGCATGCCCGGGTATTAATCCGGACTGTTCCTTTGATACCTTTGTCAGACAGTCGAAAGAATGAACTTGATCAGCAGGCTCATCAACATTATATACCCGCCACGATGTCCTATCTGCGGTGAATTTCTTAATAAAGACCCCTCCTTCTGCACGACCTGCCTCGCCGATTTCCGGAAGATCTCCTCTCCCCTTTGTTCAATTTGCGGCAGGCCTTTTGCGGAGGGAACGGATGAGGACCACCTTTGTGAAGACTGTTTAAGGAAAAGGCCATTGTACAAGGCGGCAGGCGCGCCATACGTATATGACGGTCCCCTGATGACCGCCATTCACCGATTCAAATATGGGGGAAAGAGTTACCTCGCCGATTCATTAGGGCCTCTTCTGTCAAAATTTGCAGAAAGCTGGGTCGATAAACCCGACGGCTTATTGACCGTACCCGTACCTCTCCATAAAAAGAGACTTAGGGAAAGGGGTTTCAACCAGAGTCTGCTGCTGGCGAAACACGTGGCCGGGCAATTACACACGGAACTGGACTTCTTGTCCCTAAGAAGGATAAGATATACATTACCCCAGACCGGTCTTGGAAAAGAAGAGAGACGAAAAAATGTCAGGGGGGCCTTTATGCTTGAGAATCCCGTGGCCTTCAAGGACAGGCCGATCCTGCTGGTTGACGATGTGGCGACTACGGGAAATACCCTGAACGAGTGCTCCCGGGTTCTGAGAAAGGCCGGGTGCAAAGATATTTTATGTCTGGTCCTCGCAAGGACGACAAGCTTTTAGAATAGGAGCAGCCTTTGGAGAACTACCGTCTAAAAATAAAGACCCTGGAAAAAACAAAAGCCCAATGCCAACGGCTTAAGGCTTCAGGTAAAAAAGTAGTATTTACAAACGGGTGTTTTGACCTGCTTCATCCCGGACACACCCGTTATCTTTGCGCTGCAAGGAAATTAGGTGATCATCTTGTCGTTGCTGTTAACAGCGACCGCTCTGTCAGGGTCATAAAGGGGCTGAAAAGACCCATCTTGCCCGAACATGTAAGGGCCGAACTGCTTGCAGCCCTCAGTTGCGTGGACACCGTATTCATCTTTGATGAGGATAACCCGCTTACTGTAATCCGGCAACTCTTACCGGATATACTCGTAAAGGGCGGCGACTGGGCAGAGGACGAGATCATCGGATCGGATGTGGTCAAAGAGGCCGGCGGAGAGGTGAAAAGAATTCCATTTGTTGAAGGCTTTTCAACAACAGACCTTATTGAAAAACTTCGCGATCTTTAGTAACTTCCGTCCCTTTCGGGAGAGGTCCTAGGAGGAAGACCGCCCGAATTGTCTAACTCAAAAAGTATCCATAGAATTTGTTAAGAGGGTGGTTGTCAGATTTCCCAAAGTTTGATATGTTTCATAAATGCATTGTTTTTTGCCTTGAGCTTTCAGCTATTGTCTAAGCATGCGCCCATAGCTCAGCTGGATAGAGTGACGGACTACGAATCCGTAGGTCGGGTGTTCGAATCACCCTGGGCGCACCAGTAACATCAAGGGGTTACAGGTTTTGCGATAAGCCCTTTTTCTCATCTGCTACCATTTTGCTACCACTTTCTCACGATCTAAAATCTTCATTGCCTCTCGCTCGGACTCGCAAATTGAATGTAAATAGATCTCGGTTGTGGTCCTGTTAGTGCCCGCCCTGGCCCTGTTGAATAGGGTTCCATTGGGGAAATTCAACAGGGCTGGAGCGAACCGGCTGCCGCTAAAGTTGTAGCCGCCTTAGTGCGCATGGGTCAAGGCAATTTGTCCAATACCAAAAGGGTTGGCGAAGGAAGCGACAGGAGGGTTGAAAGTGGCACTCACACTTGAATTTAAAAAAACCGTCAAAGACCGGGTTGGGCGTGATCCGGCTTTCCGTGAGGAACTACTCAAGGAAGGGATTGAATGCCTTTTGACTGGTGACGTAGATACCGGCAAAGCCATATTGCGTGATTATATTAACGCCACAATCGGTTTTGATGTCCTTGGCTCACTCACCGACAAATCACCCAAAAGCCTTATGCGCATGTTGGGTCCAAAGGGCAATCCCCAGGCCCGCAATCTTTTCGAAATTATTGCCCACCTTCAGAAACGTGAAGGCATTCATTTAGAAGTCACCGTACGTTGAATCCTCTGCCAGCCTCTATCTTCCCATCCTTAAAAGGCTCATTTCGGGGGCAAAAAAGCGGTTATAAGCCCCATTTGAGGCGCTTTTTTTATGACTTCTCGAACCATTATAACCGGTTGCCTTGGTCCGACCCGATTTTAGATTTTAAAATCCAAAAATTCAAAGAGGTCAGAAGTCCATAGGCTTAGAAGGTGTGGCATAATCGATTAGCTTTTTTTACCGAAAGAGCTGAACTCTTTACCCATATCAACAAAACTGCTCAATCCTCCATCCACAGGCAAGTTCACGCCGGTAATGTAATCTGCTTCGTCCGATGTCAGAAAAAGTACGGCAGCCGCTACGTCTTCGGGCGTTCCGTATCGTTTCCACGGGATTCTCTGCAAGAGGCTTTCACCAGCCTTGGATTTTCGGAGACCTTCGTTAAAGGGGGTTGCACAAAATCCCGGGCAGACCGTGTTCACGTTTATCCTGTGGGGTGCAAATTCTCCGGCCAGTACCCGGGTCAGGGCAATAATCCCTCCCTTGGCAGCGGTGTACGCCGGAACTATGCAACCAATTAGCCCTGCTGCCGATGAAATATTAACTATCTTGCCTCCTCCTGCCTTGATCATTTCGGGGACCACATATTTGGTGCAGAGAAATACACTGCGTAAATCCACGGCCAATACTCGGTCCCAATCTTCTTCAGTCATCTCCAGAAATGGTGCCCTCACCGAAATTCCGGCATTATTAACCAGAACGTCAATTGCACCGAATTCATGAACCGCCTTCTCAACCATTTCCTTCACATCTTTCCCTATGCTTACATCCACGTGCAAAGCCAAGGCTCTGCCCCCATGAGCAACAACGGCCTCTTCGGTATCTCCGGCGGCAGACAGATCAATATCAGGAATGACCACCCCGGCTCCTTCTTCGGCAAAGGACAAAGCCATCTGCCTTCCCAGCCCTGATCCAGCACCAGTAATGATTGCCACCTTGCCTTCAAACCTTTTCTTCCCTTCCATACTCAGCCCTTTCATGGATAATATTCATGATGAAAGGAACTCTGTCGTTCCTTCCATGCCTTTTGGGATTTCTTTTCCAAGCTTCCGTCGATGCTTCCTTATACCATTACCAAACTACTTGGGTGCCTATTTTGATCATCAGAGCCCCGAACACTTTCCCAATCTAAAGTAAAATCAATTGGATAGATTTTAGACACGAACTCGCGAACTCCGGCGTAACAGGCTCCTGGCCCGATTTTCCGCCCGAACTTATGCGCCCGATCATTAGTGCCGGACGGCGTTCTCACGGGCGTGCCGCGCTAATCATAATAACCGAAGTCGTTGACTGCCTTAGCCATCATCCACACGTTGTAAGGCGGTGTTCGGGGCGGCAGTTCGCAGCCCGGCGCCAGAATAAAGCCTCTCTTGTGTTTTTTCCCCTTCTCAATAGCCACACGGCAGGCTTCATAGATCTCCTGCGGCGTTCGCATCAGGAAAATTGCCGGTTCAACATTACCTGCTATGATATAGTCGGGAAAAGTAGCGCTGGCCTTATCCAAATCGACTTCCTGCGAAACGCTTATTAGACTGAGAGGCGGCAGCGGTACCTGCTTGTAGAGCTCATAGTTGGCGTTCTGTTCACCGCACAGGTGGAAAGTGATGCCGGGAACACCCATTTCAATAAGTTCCGTATGGAATTCAATAATGTATGGAAGAGCGAATTCCTCAAAAGTTTTCGGCGATATGAGATCATTGGAAGCCGAAGCAGTGCTGTCTCCGGGGGTACATATCTGAGGTCCCACTTCATCCACGATAATCCGGCTGAACGTCACCAGGAAATCGGTTGCCACTCTCAAAACGTGATGGGCCAAATCCGGCCTTTTTATTACCCATCTGCACAGACGTTCGATACCGACGATATTTCCCGCTGTTGTCCACGGGCAGTACATCGGGAAACTGAAAGGAGTTCCGTATTCGGCGGAAATACGGGCAAGTCCGCGGAAATAAGGCGTGTAGCCGGTTTCCTTCAGCTTTTCATAGTCTATCGGCTTTAAAGCCCAGGCCTCTTCTTCACTGTTCGCCGCCGGACTGGCTTGAGGGCACTGATCATATTCGCTCTCAGGCCATTTCATCTCACCCCCAAACTCCCACGGCCCAATCCCGGGATAACCGGCAACCGGCCTCCACATAGCACCGTACTGCTCGGAAGTCCATTTACCGGATTCAACGGCTTTCTTCACGTCGGTATACCATTCGTATAAGGAGTAACCAACATTGAGAGCATGAAACCCGAAAGCCAAAATGAGGAATGGAACCCGGTCTATCGGTTTACCCTCCCTAAGGGCCCGGGCACGCTCTTCAGCGGTCATCTTGTCCTTATGAAAAAGCGGTTTTCCCATAAGTTAATGTCTCCTTCCCAGGAATGGCTTATCGAACCTCCGCTTAAATTGCAGGGACCACGCGTATTTATCCCAAAATACCGGGAAAAGAGCTGTATGGTAAAATTCCAAAGCGAGTGGGCACCCTACTGCGGGAGCTGTGCGAACAAAAATCCCCCCGGCTCAGATCGTCTCCGTCCCAAAATAGTACCGTGCAAGCTCCGCGAGACGCAGAATCGGTCCTCCGACCACAATCTGGGTGATCTTTAGGTCCCTGAGAAGTTTTTCCATCCTTCCCTCTCGAGAGTAGCCGTACGAGCCCATCAACTCCACGGCCTTGCTCACCAGGCTCCATCCGAGATCGCCTACCGTGTTCTGTAAGGCGCCCGCTGCAGCGAGATTCTTGTGCTCCCATGGAAACCCGTAGATTTCGGGTTGGTCCATCCTCTCTCCGACATAGTAGAGGAAGGCTTCAGCGGCCATGATCTCCCTGGCTATTTGTCCCAGCTCATGTACAATAATGCCGTGCTCCTTCATCGGCTTGCCTGCTATTTCCCTGTTATTGACGTAATCTCTGAGAACCTCGTAAGCCCTTTTCATTATCCCCATCGGGAAAGCGGCCGAAGTAAGGCGGCCTAATGTCACGTTGGCGATAAAGGACATGAGTTCTTCTTGGGGGTCCTCATGGGCACGATTTTCTTTCGGAACCCTCACATTGTCGAACCAGATATCCCCGTTTGTATCAATGCTGGTACCCATCTTCTGGTATGGCTTGCTTGTTGCCACCCCTTGGGCGTCGGCCGGCACAAATATCTGGGCGATGTTAGGAAATTCCTGTCCTTCTACAGTACAGATAACCCGGAACATATCTGCCTCTCTATGGGCAGAGGGCCACAGTTTATGCCCGTTGATCACCCATTCGTTTCCCTCCAGTCGGGCCCTGGTTCTAATCTGAGACCCTTTCAA
>CAZENC010000002.1:23552-33409 GCA_964513115.1 uncultured Desulfobacteraceae bacterium
TTTAAGCCCCCAGGTATGCCTGTTTGACAGTTTCACTGCCCTTCAGTTCGTCACAGCTGCCTTCCTGGACTATTTTGCCGAGGTGAAGCACATATCCGCTGTCGGCCACCTTGAGCGCCAGAGGAACATTCTGTTCTACCAGGATGACACCGACACCGAGTCGGTTTATGTTCTTGATAATGGGAGCCAGTTCATCAACGAGCAAAGGGCTCAACCCCAATGACGGCTCATCCATGAGGAGGAGCTTTGGTTTACCCATCAGTGCCCGGCCGATAGACAACATTTGCTGTTCGCCGCCACTGAGGGTCCCTGCCTTTTGGGCCAACCTCTCCTTCAAGCGGGGGAAGTGATCAAACACTTCCTCCATGTTCTTCTTTATGCTTGATCTGTCCTTGAGTAAATAGGCTCCTAGTCGCAGATTGGACAGGACTGTGAGTTGCGGGAACAGTCTTCGGCCCTCGGGGACATGTATGAGGCCACGTTTGACTATTTCATGTGTTTTCAACTCGTTTATCCTCTCGTCGCAAAACAATATCTCCCCCGACGTGAGCGATACCAGTCCTGACAGGGCTTTCAAAATAGTACTCTTTCCGGCTCCGTTGCTACCGATTATGGTAACTACGGCCCCCTCAGGGACCTCGAATGAAACGTTGTCCACCGCTTTTGCCTTATTATAATGCACGGTAATGTGCTTTGTCTTAATTAGCATAACCACGACCAAAGTATGCACGAATTACTTCTTCATTCTGCCTTATTTCATCAGACGTTCCTTCGGCAATCTTTTCTCCGTAATTGATGACTATAATACGATCGCAGAGGCCCATGACTATTGAAACATTGTGCTCTACCAGTAAAATCGTTGTTCCATTGGCATGGACCCTCTTGATGGCTTTTAGGGCCAGATCCATCTCTTCCCTGCTCATTCCACCTATCGGCTCATCAAGCAAAAGTAGTTTGGGACTTATGGCCAGAGCCGCAGCCAGATCAAGCACCTTTTGATAGCCGTGAGGTAAGTTCTTGGCAAGTTCGTCCCGCACTTTACCTAAGCCCACAAGCTCAATGTTTTCTTCAACCTTATTAAGAATGTCTTTCTCTTTCTTCCGGTATCCCGGGGTGTTGAAAATGGATCCCCACAAGCTTCGGTCCGCGGAGAGATAAAAGGACGCGACCAGATTCTTGAAAGTGGTAAATTCCCCAAATAAAGGAGTAATCTGGAACGTACGGCCCATACCCATCCTGGACAGCAAATGGGGCTTCCTGCCAGTTACGTCTTTGCCGTCAAAGATTATCCTGCCTCTCGTCGGCCGCATAAAACCGCTTATCAGGTTTATCAACGTGGTTTTTCCGGCACCGTTCGGGCCGATAAGACCGACTATCTGTCCCTGCTCGATTGACATATCGACTTTGTGAACAGCGGCCAAGCCGCCAAAATGTTTTGTGAGCCCAACAGTCTCAAGAAGCATCAAAAGAAACCCTCCTCCCCTTCCGAATTACTCTCAGCCATGACGCAATTTGGCCGGGCAGAGAGATCATACCCTCGGGCATGAGGAATATGACTGCAATTAAGACACCCGCCTGAAAGAAGGGCGCATACCCTTGGAAGCCCCCCATGACGTAGGGAGTGAGATAAAGAATAACGGTGCCGATGATCGGCCCTGCGAAGTGTCCTTTCCCCCCCGCAATCAGATAGACTACCAGGAGGATGCTCGTCATTACGCCGAACTGAGGAGGTGCTATGAATCCGGCGTAATGGGCATAGGACGCCCCGGCTATACCTGCGAAGAAACTGCCGATAGCCGAGGCGAGTATCCTTATCCCGCCCTCATTTATCCCTCTGCTCGACGCTGCCAAATAGGACTGCGATACACCCTTAAAAGTCATACCAATCCGGGAATGCTCAATGCGGTAAAGGACCAGGAGAACAAGCAAGGTTAAGACCAGGAAGAAATAGTAGTAAGGCTGTCGGGTAAAGCTGAAGAGGCGGGGTATGCCGTGAAGGCCCGTAAAGCCTCCTGTCAGACTGGGCGCCAATCCTGCTGAACTCTCCACCATAATCCCGAAAAAGAGGCTGGCCATAGAAAAATAGATGGCTCTTAACCGAGAAAAGGGGAAACCTATTCCGATGGCAACGGCCGCCGAGGCCAACCCACCCATGGGGATTGTGCACCAAGGCGTCCAGTGGAGACTCCGTGCCAGTATAGCGGAAGTATATGCCCCAATGGCCATGAAAGCGGCATGACCGAGCGACAGCTGTCCCGAAATATATAGGGTTCTCAGGCTACTCGCCACCATTACATATATGAAAACCATAATGGCTAAGTGAAGATAATAGCTTTCCAGAATCAACGGACCCAGAAATAAAAGAACGATAAGGCCGACAATGCTGAAGTTCTTGCCATACTTCTTTTCCATGATTTATTAAGCCTCTCCCATAGATCCTTACATTTCATGTCCAAAGAATCCTCGCGGCCTGAGCACGAGAATGAGAACAACCAATGCGAACCCAAAAGGATCAGAGACCACGAAGGGCAGGAAGTAAGGACCGAGGGTGTCCAGAGTACCCATAGCCAGCCCTCCCGCCCAGAGACCTCCTATACTGCCTATTCCTGTAAGAATGATAACCCCAATTGTCCTCACGAGGATAGTATCCGCTACCGAAACGTGGAGAACCAATACCGAGCCCACCAGTCCCCCTGCAAGGCCCGCCAAGCCGCATCCAATGGCACAGACTAGAGAAGAAACCCTGTTAATATTAATTCCCATCAAGGAGGCCGCCTCCGGATCGTGTGCGATGGCAAGCATGGCTTGACCAATCTGTGTCATTCGAACAAGAAGGATAAGCGCTGTCAGCAAGATGCAAACAATGAACAGCACTACCAGCCTGTCTGCACCGAACATGATGGATCCGACTTCTATACTTCCGGCAACCAGAGGGGGCATACCTTTGGCCGTAGGACCCACCGTAAGGTCGGCCCCGGTCTTCAGAATGATAACAAGGGCGATGGCCATAACCGTCGCCTTCTCAAAGTCCATTCGAAAGGGGCGAAAACAGAATTTCTCAACCAAAAAACCGAATAAACCCGTGACAAAGGTGGTCAGCGGTAGGGCCAGCCATGGGCCTAGGTTCATCGAAACCGAAAAGTAGTAGCAGACAAAGCCGCCTATCATGTATATGGCGCCATGGGCGAAATTCATAATGCGCATAACGCTGAAAACGAGGGCAAAACCGAGTGCCACCAAAATATAGATTGATGATACCATCAACACATTGACCGCCAGTCCTACAACTTCTGAAACCACAATCTTCTCCTCTAAGCATCTTTTTTTTTATGTGCGGCTGACCCGCATGGACGCAACGAAAAGGTAGGTACGGATCAGCCTGAGGATAACCTTTTATTCTATGGCGTATCCGTCTGCACCCACTTAATAAACTCAGGTTTACCTTTCTTGGCTACGAAGAGTGCCTGCGGTGGGCATAAGCAACACTTAATCCCGGAGGTCTTTTCGCCGCCCAGCAGGGCAGGTCCAAACAATGTCTCCACGTTCTTCATTGAACGGAGATGATTTGCTACCACAACGGGATCAAGGCTCTGGGCCGACTCGATCGCCTGTATGGTTACCCATACGTTATTGAAACCATGTACCATCCACGGATTCGAGATTCCGCTTTTCAGAACTCTCGGCAAGAACACGTCCTTGAAAAACGGGGTCATTTCAGGGCTGAACATCTCCCAGGATATGGCGGCGAACCCTTCCGTCATTTCGGGGCCCGCAAGTTGCAGGACTTCGCTCACGATCGATGTATAGAGGGACGCGATAGGACCCTTGTAACCAAGTCGCCGCAGCACCTTAATCTGAGCGGCTACATGGTAGGGCCATCCGTCTGTGAACAGGTATGCATCGGGATTCGCCTTCAAGGCCTTCTTGATATAGGCGGTGAAGTCTACGGTCCAGCCGGGAAACTCATCACTGAATACAACAGTGAAACCGAGTTCGTTGGCAATAGGCTCGATGTTCTTTCTACGGCTGTCTGCGCCACTCCCCTCGCCCGGGTGAGGGAAGGCCAGTGTCTTCACATTAGGATATGTCTCCTTCACATACGTCAATACGGCACGCGCTCCCTGCATGTTGGTGCTCGCAAAGAATGTGAGTGGCAATTTTGGGCCTGTCTCGTCAGGATTCCCAATGGTGTAACTGCCCAGACGAAATACCTTGGCAGGCTCGGTAACCGAGCTTGCAGCTATATTCATCATAGGATTGATCCCCCCGAGAATGAACTTCACTTTATCCTTTTCCACCAGCTTAATGCAGGCAGCCGCCATGCCCTCAGCGGAACTTTTGGGGTCTTCAACAACCAATTGCAGCCTGTATTTCACCCCGTTCACCGTGATCCCGCCTTTATCGTTGATCCATTTCACTGCAGTTTTAGCCCCGAGATCGCTGGGGCTCTCACCGGCCGCCATAAAACCGGTCAATGAATTGACCGCCCCTATCTTGAGCACCTTCGTCTCTGCTGCAACTGAAGCCAACGGCGAAATACCTAAAGCAACACAAACACACACCAACATCACAAACAACAATCCTTTTCTCATCTCTTAATCCTCCTTTTTCTAAAGATTTTTTAGGCCTTTATTGATGGACTCCCTGATAACCCTTTTCAAAATTTTTCCCTGAGGACTTTTCGGCAGCTCTTTTAAGAATTCGATAGCCTTCGGCTTCTTGTATCCGGCCAGATGTTCTCCGCAAAACCCTATGATCTCCTCAGCGGTTGCCGTGGCTGAATCTTTGAGCACAACAACGGCCTTTACGGCCTCACCCCAGTGATCGTCCGGAAAGCCAATCACAGCCGCCTCGGATACAGCGTCATTTTTGTAGAGGACCTCTTCAATCTCCCGTGGATATATGTTGACCCCTCCGCTTATTATCATGTCGTTTTTCCGCTCGACTATGTAAACGTAGCCATCCTCATCAAATCTGCCGAGGTCCCCTGTGTAAAGCCAACCGTCTTTGAACTTTTTATCCGTTTCTTCAGGCATCTGCCAGTAGCCTTTCATCATCGCCTCGCTCTTGCCGATGATCTCACCGACCTCGCCTGCCTTAACATCCTCTCCGTTCTCATTCACTACTCTTATCTGATAATCGAGCACGGGCTTCCCTGACGATGCAAGTCTCTCCAACTGCTTCGCCGAGCCATCCAGTGCGTGGTCTTCCGGTTTCAATAACGTGGTAAGCGGACCGGTCTCCGTCTGTCCGTACAACTGGGCGAAACTACATGGAAACGCCTGCATAGCCTTTCTCAGCATTTCTACCGGCATGGGGGCACCCGTATAGATTATCAGCCGCAGGCTGCTCAAATCGAATCGTTGCAAATCGGGCAGCTGCAGCAGGGTATGGACCATTGTGGGAACCATCTGGCATCTCGTTACGCGGTTCTTATGGATAAACTCAAGTACATCTGCAGCATCGAACCCACCTTCCCGCTGCAAGAAAATAGTGTTCGGCATGAATGAATGCCTCATGATATTATCCTCACCAGCAACGTGGTAGAGGGGAAACGTGATCAAGATCCTGTCATCGTAATCGACCTTTAACTCGATTACGCCTGTTATTGCGTTCACTATCACGTGTCTGTGGGTGTGCAGCGCTCCTTTTGGCCGCCCTGTGGTTCCGGCTGTGAAGAACATACTCATCACATCGTCTTTACCGACATCAATCCCAGGCTCCTTTCCTTCACCCCTTGACAGCAACCTTTCGTAGCTCTCGGCGGAAAGCCGTCGGCACTCTTGAAGGCAGACAAGGCAATCGACGGAGGTAAGCTCAGATTCCAGGGAGCCGATTACTTGCTCGTAGTCTCTGTCAAAGAACAAGAACTTCGGTGTTGAATAATTTATTATCTCTTTCAATTCTGATTGCTTTAAGTGATTGTTGTACGGGCAGAAAATCGCTCCTGTCTTTGCTGCAGCAAAATATATTTCTATGAACTGATGGCCGTTATGGACCAGAACTCCAATCCGGTCGCCCTTTCTCAGTCCTTCACGAAGAAGAATACCGGCAAGACGGTTTACCCTGGTGTTCAACGTTCTGTAGTCTTGTGAAAAGTCATCAGACACCAATGCGATCTTCTCGGGAAATTTGTTGGCGTTTCTTATCAGTATATCTCCGACTTTCATACAGCCCAAACTCCTCCTTTATTGCTTAAATTATGCTTCTTAATTCCGGCAAAAACCGGTATTCAGGAACGCTTGGCAGCATCCTGGCAGAGACCAGGTTTTTTTCGCCATAATGCCTAAGGGGTATATGTCCCTTGGAGTACGTCAAGAACCTGCTGTACTTCTAGTTTTACGGGTAAATGTTGAAAGCAGACGTCACTAATCATTCCTTCCGCAAGGATGGGGAGGTACGAGTCCTCGCGTTTCTCACTCCTTTGTAAAAAATCTCTCCACGTTTTCCGCCAAAAACTTCTTCTTGTCCTCGGCCGGTAGATCAAGACCATCTATATCCATGATAAACCTCTTTGTATACTCAGCCTTGTCCAGCTCATATGGATAGTCTGTCGCAAAACAGAAATGATCAGCCCCAAAAGCCCGGAACCCAGCCTCCATAACCGGTAACCAGCCACCGTAACCTGCCGAATCAAAAAGAACATGTTCAAACCGACTCTCAAAATCATCTGCCAATCCCAGCTCTTTTGCATAATGAACCGATAGACCATGGCCTCGGTCTTCCTCTGGAATCGAAAAGCCTTCGGGTTGATGCCATGCCAAAAGCCTGCCTTTCAGCGCCGGCATCCCACCGCCTAGATGGGCAATGATGACCTTTAATCCCGGAAATCGAGGGAGAACACCGTACACCAGTTCCACTGCGGACTTCGCTACTTCATATTCCCTCGAAACCGTTGTGTACATGTCGTACTTTTCTCCACCCCACATGTTAATCCTTATACTGGGATGGATGAATACCGGCATGGAGTATTTAAGAGCCTCTTCAAAGATCGGCCGCATGACAGGCGAGTCAATCGTAGTCTCCCAGTACGAGGTAGCCAGAGAGAGTCCCCACAGTCCAAGATCCACGCCTCTTTGGATCTCATCACGGTTCTTTGACCAATCATCAAGGGGAAAAATCTGGATCATTCCTTTGAATCGATCAGGATATTGTTTGACCAGCGCTGCATATTCGTCGTTACATGTTTTGCAGAATTCATGCCCGTTTGGAGCAAAGGCTCCGGTGCTCAGAACCGCCATGTCTATCCCAGCACCGTCCATGTAGTCCAGATGCCCTTTTACATCGGCCATTATCCTGTAGGCCCTAAGGTATCTTCTCAACCCGGTCGTAAAATCATGCTCGGGCGTCTGAGTAAATAAATTTAGAGCCGCTTCCGGTATAAAGTGGTGCTGCATATCCGTTACGAAAAAACCGTTGATCATTACGTCACCTCCGTCTTTTTTTGTCCTTATCTATAATACCACTGGTCCTGAGCGCCCTCATCATCGATGCCCCGACAACGCTCACAACAGAAGTTCCCGCGTCTGCTACAACAACAGCTCCGGTCATTAATGATGAATCATCACTCGCCAGAAAGCTGCAAATACTGGCAATTTCATGGGGCTCTCCAAACCTCTGCAGGGGTGCCTCCGATGATATCATCGTAAAAAAACTCTCGCTATCCATGCCAACCAATTTTCCAAATTGACCGAAGTCCTTCTCTGTCATGGACGTCTTGACGCCACCAGGGCAAACAGCGTTGCATCGAATCTTCTGAGGCCCATAATCCAGCGCAGCCTGCTGAGTAAGCATAATCAGGCCCGCTTTCGAGCTGCAGTAGGCGGCCATGCCGGGTAGACAGCGCAGCCCGCCAATGGAAGAAATATTTATGATAGATCCTCCTCCACTTTCGATCATATGCGGTATTGCTTCGCTCATGACCAGAAAAGGACCGGTAAGGTTCACGTCAATAATTTTCCGCCAGACCTCGCGGTCGGCATCAACTACCGCTCCTTGTGAACTTATTCCCGCGTTATTCACGAGCACGTCGAGTTTGCCTCCAAACGCCACGGTCGTCGCCACCATGCGTGCCGCATCTGCGTCCTTTGACACATCTCCCGAACACGTCACTACTGTCCCTTGCGGTAATGATTGAGCTACCTTGTCAAGCATTTCTTGACGTCGGCCTGCAATACAGACCTTTGCCCCCTCGGCGACAAATCGATCAGCGATGGCAGCGCCTATACCGGAACCGCCCCCCGTGATGAGCGCTACCTTTCCCTCTAGTTTCATATCTTTACCTCTGCTTCGAGTCTGACTCAACACAAGGGATATCTCCCGATACCCTTCCAAAATTCCAGCTGCGCCTGGGAGTAATCCCACAAAGAAAGCTATGACGGTTCCCCGGCTCCCCTCAAAATGTCCCATTTTGCAGCCATATAATCCTCAACATCCAGAAACAGATCCTTGACTCTCGTCTCGTAGGTATTCCTCTTCAACGGCTGCTCGAGGTTGGTCAGAATTTCCGCTACACAGAAGACATCTTTATGTTCGGTATAACCGAACTAAGACTGTAAATTTTTTTACCCCCAATTACAACCTCTTATACGAATAAATGACAATCAGCACCTTTGCCTGTTTATCACCCAGACTTCTCGCTGAATGAGGCTTGTCCGCATCAAAATACACATGGTCTCCTGCTTCGAGAATGCAGTGCCTTTTGCCATCATAAAAAAACTCCATTTTCCCTTCAAGCACGTAGTTAAACTCTTCCCCCTCGTGTCGGAAATCCTTTTGGATATCAACTTTGCTATCAAAACTTACAGTGACGATAAAGGGCTCCATATTCTTGCCCTTTTTATTCTGCGCAAGATCATCGTAAGTATACCCATATCGAGTTCCATCCCGGGCCATCAAGTTATGTTCATTCGCTCTGCCCACCACTATGGACTGATAGGGAACGGTAACTGCTGTATGAATGAAGAGATCCACGATATCAATACCAAGAGCCCTTGATATGCGAGAAAGGGTGTAGATAGGCGGAGGATGGTCAGAGTTTTCTATATCGGATAGGTAGCCTTTTGACAAACCGGTAAGTTCCGCCACTTTTTCCAAGGTAAGATTTTTGTTTAGCCTGATTTCTCTCAGTCTCTTTGTAAGAAATTCTTTTTCCATAATTTCATTCTTTTTGATGCCTGAGTCAGGTTTGCTATTAGCGAACATACGCATGTTAGCTAATAGCGAACTAACTGTCAAATATATTATTTAAAAAAATTGCAATTGATCTGCTTGCTAAAAAAAGTTTGCTAAATTGGTCTGATTTAAGTCATATATCCTTCCGTGTTTTTTCAACCACAACCGGTCTATGTCTTTCGACAACGGTTGCGTTTGCTTCTCGACTTTACTGGTTCCACAGCCGAGTATTAACAAAAAAAACCGAAAATATTCTTTTGTAGAATATTTTTCTATCTTTTGTTAATGTCACGGACTATGAGACCAAGGAACCATCTGAAGATTATCTGCAGGAACTCGGGCACCGGTTTAAAATAATCAGGACCTTTATGAAGTTGGACCAATTGAAAATGTCCAGGCTTCTAAAAATCGGGCAATCACAAATGTCTAAAATTGAAGCGGGCAGGTCGGCACCGACCACCTATCAGTTAATCAAGCTAAAGCAGATTGCCAAGGAACATGATTATCAACGAGAGAGCCTAACCTGGGAATGGATACTCGATTGGAATCACCCTGGACGCACCAGTTAATGTAAAGGGGATATTATAGATTGTCCCCTTGTTTCTTAGGAGGTCAAATGGATTTAACGCAGACACGATATGAAATTGATAATGGTGTGGGAGTGGTTACGCTGAATCGTCCCG
>CAZENC010000003.1:0-29157 GCA_964513115.1 uncultured Desulfobacteraceae bacterium
GAGGTCACACCCGTTCCCATCCCGAACACGGAAGTTAAGCTCTTTAGCGCCGATGGTACTGCGTGGGAGACTGCGTGGGAGAGTAGGACGCCGCCGGAATTAATTTTAAAAGTCCCTCGCTTTGCGAGGGACTTTTTTTTTATTAAGGAATTTGTCTTGAGTTTATTCGTAACCGACCTCTTGCCATTGATGAAAATATGCCAAAGAAGCAAAGGGCCGCGAAGATAATGAAAGAAACCTGAACGCCTCTGATGAAATCCGGATAATATTTGGGGACTACCTGAACCCTTCCCATAAACAGCGTGAATATAACCGTGGCGATTCCCATGCTGACCATCATGCCCAGCAAGCGCATGGTCCCCACTGATCCTGATGCCAGGCCGTAAAATCTATGGTCAACAGATCCCATAATGGCATTCGTATTGGGAGAGGAAAAAAGGGCAAAGCCAAAACCCAGCACAAGCAAATTAGCGGCTATAAAACCTAACGTTGAACTCTTTGTTAAAAAAATAAATGGAACCAGGCCCAGGGTTGTGACAGTCATGCCCAGCGAGGCAACGATTCGTGGTTCAATCCTGTCTGAAAGCCTACCGGCAAAAGGAGATAAGACCGCCATCATGGCGGGCTGAGCGATTAAAATCAGTCCGGCCCATTGCGGGCTTAAGTCCTTGATGTACTGCAAATAGAGGCTCAAGAGAAATGTCACCGCAAATGTAGCGCTATAGTGGATAAGGGCAGCCAAACATGAGAAGGCAAATATTCTGTTCCTGGTGAAAAGGGTCATATCGAGAACGGGATACTCCACTCTCGTCTCCCATTTGAAAAAGGCCCCGATCCCAAGAAAACCAAAAACGATGATCCACAGGCTTTCACTGTCTGGTAATCGGGAGATGCCGTACATTATGCTGACAAGAGCGAGCCCATAGATGAATGCTCCTACAATGTCAAATCGTTCTCCTTTTGCCGGTGCCCACTCGCCTTTCAGCTTCGAATAAACCAGCAAAATGATAGTCACAGCAAGGGGAACGTTTATGAGAAAAACGCTTCGCCATGTCAGATGTTCCGTCAATAACCCACCGAGAAGCGGCCCTAAAGACAGCCCCGTATAGACCGCAGCCACATTAATCCCCAAAACCCTGCCTCTTTCTTCGGCAGGAAACACGGAAGTCAGAATGGCGATGCCGGTGGCAAAGATCATGGCACTTCCCATCCCTTGGAAGAGCCTGGAAATGATAAGCATGAAAGCCGAGTTGGAAATTCCGGAAAGAAAAGACGAAAGGGCAAAGGTTACAAGACCGTAAGAAAAAACTTTTTTTCTCCCGCATATGTCTGCCAGCCTTCCGAAAGGTACTAAAAATACCGCAGCGGAAAGAAGGTAAGAGGTGGCCACCCAGCTCAACAGGACGGCATTTGTTTGAAAGCTTTCTCCGATTGCCGGAAGAGCAAGGTTGATGGAAGAGCCCATAAAGGGGGTCATGATAGAAGTCAGCGTAACAACGATTAGTGCAACCTTTCTGGTTGTAAGGCTATTCCGGCAGTCATGTTTTGTAGGTTCTGCAAATTCATCCATGGCAATAGAGAATATCAGAAAAGAGAAATGATTAGAAAATTCTTGTTCAGCAGGCTCAAACGTATAGCAAGCAACCAATAATCTTAATCAAAAAGTCCCAAATAATCATCACTTTTGCGTCAGGTCAAGGCAAAAAGGTCGGCCATTACAATTCTCTTGACTGTACCTGTAGCTGCAAATAAGTTACAAGGAGGACTCCAAAGTGGTTCTGAAGGCGGTTTTTCTCGACTTTAAGCATTATTGCCTTTCCAGGAATTAAAGATGTTCTCTTCATTTAAGGGTTAGAAGCTGTTTAGCAAAAAGCAATTCTATGTGTGGAGGGCGCTATGGTCAAAGCAATTACGATGACGCTGGTTGTTATTGTCGCAATCGCGGTAGCCGCATTTTTTTTCTTTCATAATACGAAGTCCGGGATAGAAAGAGTTTCGCGATTCGGCGAATACCGGGGCTATTCCGCAGACATTTACCATGGCTATGTGCGCCGGTCAGACTATCTCTCACTTTCCGATGGCACAAAGCTGGCATATGATCTGCTTCTTCCAGCAAAGGATGGTGTTGCTGTAAAGAATCCTCTGCCTGTTCTCTTCAGCTATACAACTTATTTACGTGCGTATAACATGGTGAAAGACGGGAAGGTGGTCGATAATGAAATCCTTCCCCTTAATCCCATAAAAAAGGCATTTATCTGGCTTAGGGCAAAGCTGACCGAAAAGGGGAATATCTTCGACCAGGCTTTTATGAATAAATGGGTAAAAAGGATGTTGAGGCATGGATATGCAGTAGTAGTGGTAGAGGTAAGGGGCACGGGAGCTTCTGAGGGGCTCATGAATCCCATATTCAAATTTATGGCAGAAGACGCCGATGACGTACTGAACTGGATTGCAACTCAATCCTGGTCGAACGGAAAAATCGGGATGTTTGGAGCATCTTCTCTTGCTCAAGCTCAATACGCCGCAGCTAGTACGGGAAATTCTCATCTCAAAGCAATTTTTCCAACCTCTTCAAGCTTTGATCTTTATAATGCGGTTGTTTATCCCGGAGGAATTTTCAATACTGCTTTTGCTAAGATGTTCTCTTTGGCAACCGGTTTGCTTGAGAAGATGGCTGTTCCCGTTGACAGTGACAAGGAAGGAGCAATCCTTGAAAGAATTTTTAAATATAGAAGAAAAACCACCACTCTTTCTGAAGGCGCAGCAAAGTCCCTTGAAAAAGCCCCTTACAGGGACAGCGACAGCTTTCTTCCAAAAGGCGATAGATATTGGGAAGACTTGGGTCTCTATTCCCTGCTGAATCAGATAAACAAATCAAACGTTGCGATCTATAATGCTACTGGATGGTTTGATATCTTCACGCGTGATGCAACTCTCTGGCACAACAACTTGACAGGTAAACGAAAGCTTTATATAGCTCCATTGAGCCACTATGCACTCAAAAAGAGAAAAGGTTTTGATTCGGGAGCCGAAGCCCATAGATGGTTTGATTACTGGCTCAAGGGAATTGATAATGGAATTATGGATGAGCCTGCTGTTCACTATTTTGTAATGGACGAATCTGAAAATAATTTGTGGCAGACTTCCCGGGAGTGGCCTCGCAGGAATGAAAGAAGAACCCAATTCTACTTTTCCCCCGGAAGATCAGAGAATTTGGGTTCCAAAAATAATGGCCTGCTTACCACTGAAAGGCCTCGGGCTACCGAGGCTTTTGATTCATATTTAATAAATTATTCTACAACATCAGGCATCAAATGCAGATGGAACAGTATCATTCAAGAAATAGATTATCCTGATATGAGTACAAATGATATAAAGGCGGTTACTTATACTACCCTGCCGCTTGAAAATGATATAGAGGTTACAGGGCACCCGACTGTTCATCTGATATTTTCCACCCGGGCTGAGGACATTGACTTTTTTGTCTATCTAGAAGAGATTGATAGCAAGGAGAGGTCTACATATATAACAGAAGGATGCCTTCGGGCTACACATCGTTCGATTGCTGAAGCCCCGTTCAACAACCTGGGGATCCCGTTCCATCGCAGCTTTAAAGAAGATGTGAAACCCCTGCCTTCAGGAGAACCGATTGATATTATCTTCGATCTTTTGCCTACTTCGAAATTATTTCGCAAAGGCAGCCGCATACGGGTTTCGATTACCTGTGTTGATTCTGACAACTTTAAAACTCCCGTATTAAATCCTGCTCCTGAGGTTAGTATTCTTAGAAATTCTGTTCATGCATCATTTATTGAACTGCCGATTATTTCTCGAAACAGTGAGTAACGGCAGTCATCACTTCTCCTCAGAGCAGATGATTTACATTCTATCCCGGGCAGAATAAGAAACAGCTTTGCATTTAGTGGTTAAGATGTCCTTGTCCTGCGGTTTCAAAAAATGGGTCAAGAGTATAAAATGCCGCTATCAATAACACGCAGAGGACCACGGGCGTGAGCCCGAGGGTGAATGCCTTAAAGGTTGCCAAATCATGGGGCAGAGTGTCGTTGAGACCTTTTCTTCGGTTCCGGGGCTCCCGGCCTGGTCTTTTCTACGACTTATCTACGGGGGAGTCTTGCCCCCTCCGCATTCCCCTCGACGAGCTCGGGGCTGCGGTTTCCCCCGCTGATAAGTCATGAAAAGCACAGCGGCCTCCCGCCAGTCACTCAGAAAAGGCCTCAAAGCCACGGTTAATCTATTAGTGCCACGGGCGTGAGCCCGTGGGGTGGCTACTATTAGCGAGGATCAAGATATCAATATTTGTGATGGTACTAAATTTGGCTTTGATGAAATATGTATAAAATGCGATAAACCTGAAGCAAGAAGTATGGACTTCGTTGAATTGAAGGTATTCCAAGGCATTAATTAATCATGTCTTTTTCCCCTGACATTGAATTGCTCACCGGCTACCAACTGCATCAGCATGTTATCCAGGAAGCCGTCTTATGTGCCGAACAGTACGTATGGATAGCTACTGCTAATCTGAAAGATATGCACATTCGATTGGCTCGGGGTTTCAAACCCATTTTAGAAATTTTTGATCAAATGGCAGGCAGGGGTGTTTCATTTCGTATTGTCCATAGTGACTTACCGTCACGGCCTTTTCGAGACACTCTTGAACGCTTTAGCCGTTTGACCTCCGGTGCATTGGAATTGCAAATTTGTCAACGATGTCATTGGAAGATAGTCATAGTAGACGGGCATTTTGCTTATCTTGGTTCAGCTAATTTTACAGGGGCCGGCTTAGGTGCAAAAAGTGAAAGAAGTCGTAATCTTGAGCTCGGTATTACATCTAAAGACCCAAGAATGGTGGCAAAGCTACAAGAATTGTTTGATAAGTTCTGGATTGGCAGCTATTGTCAGGACTGTCTTTTTCGGGATGATTGTCCTGATCCAATAGGTGAAGATTGAAAGTTATCTAGTGAGTAGCAACACAAAAAAATTTGCCAGCCTAACTGCAATCAATCGAAGATATTGCAGGCCGAAAAAGTTATGATTTGGAAAGGAGTGAAAAATGAGTTTTATTACCGTAGATCAGGAAAAATGTAATCGGGACCGTATCTGTGTGGATGAATGTCCCACCCGTATAATCCGGATGGACTCTGAGGAGGGCTATCCGACTCCAACACCGGACTTTAATGATTACTGCTTGAAATGCGGCCATTGTGTAAGCGTATGCCCCACGGGGGCATTGAGTCTCGATTGGCTGAGTCCCGAAGACTGTATATCCATCAAGCAGGAATTGTCAGTGACACCGGAACAGGCTGAACAGTTTTTATGCGGACGGCGCTCCATTCGGGTTTTCAAAGAAAAGATGGTGCCGCGAAATATCTTGGAAAAACTCCTGGAAATAGCTTGCTGTGCCCCGTCGGCCAAAAACCAGCAACCCTGGCATTGGGTAGTTGTTCAGGGATCTTATGAGGTTCGGCGATTGGCGGGTATGGTTATCGACTGGATGCGTATGATTATGCAGAAAAGTCCGGAAGCAGCTGAAGTAATGGGGTTCACAAGAACTGTGGCAGCGTGGGATAAGGGCTACGAGAGCATTTGCCGGGGTGCCCCTCATGTCGTTGTCGCTCATGCCGATAAGAACTGGGGCTTCGGGTCTGAGGATTGCACCCTGGCCCTCAGCCTCCTTGATTTGTACACAACAAGCATTGGCCTGGGAGCCTGCTGGGGAGGATATTTTTACAAAGCGGTAAATGCCTATGCACCTTTATTCGAGGCCCTGGGTCTGCCCTCCGATCACTTTGCTTTTGGAGCGATCATGGTAGGTTATCCCAAATTCAAATACCATCGTATTCCCATTCGCAATCGGCCTCGGGCGACTTGGAAATAGTTGTATTTAGTAGCCTGGAGCAACACATGAAAATCGTTCTGGCAACTTTTGGCTCGCTCGGTGATGTTCAGCCGATGTTGGCCCTTTCATTGGCCCTGAAATCGGCCGGGCATGATGTTTTTTTGGCCGCACCCCCCGAAAAGGTGAAGTGGGTAGAGCAACATGGATGTCCCTTTCATCCTCTGGGTGGCGATGTCACAGCTTTTATTGATGGTATGAAAGATGTCCATTCGTCGTTACATTCTGCTGTTCCCTTTGTTCGTTATATCCGTAAAGAACTTATTTCCCAGTTCGACATATTTCCAAGAATCATTGCCGGAGCGGATCTTGTAGTCGGCGCGTCTTTAGTGTTCGCTTTGTCTTCTGTGGCCGAGTCTATGGGAATTGAGTACCGTTTTATTGCATTTACGCCACAGCTTTTGCCGTCAGGCCAGCATCCGTTTATGGCCTTTAAACATCATTGGCTCCCCAAATGGTATAATCGAATGACCTGGCATATTGTCAGGCTGCTTGATCGGTTCAACCTTACTTTGTTGATTAACAAGAAGCGCAGGCAACTCGGACTAAAGCCGGTTGATGATGCCTGGTTTCATATTTTGGGCAAACATGTAATAGTGGCTTCCGACAAAGCAGTTGCAGAAGTCCCTCAGGACGTTAAACTTGCCTTTACTCAAACCGGCTACATGCATTTAGACCGGAAGGGTCAACACTTGCCGGAATTGGAAGAGTTCTTAAGCGCTGGTTCGCCCCCTATCTATGCAGGTTTTGGAAGCATGCCGAAGATGGATCAGGCCGGCAATGTTCCTATTATTGTCCATGCAGCACGATCAGCCGGCCAAAGAGTGGTTATTGGCAAATTCTGGGATGAGCCCTCAGAATTTTCCAATTCAGATGATGTCTTCTTTATTAAGAGATATCCGCATTTGAAACTCTTCCCCCATATGGCTGCCGTGATCCATCACGGCGGAGCCGGAACCACAGCAGCCAGCGCCATCAGCGGGGTGCCACAAATCATCGTTCCCCACATTCTTGATCAATATTATTGGGGACATAAGGTGTATAAATCGCATTTAGGCCCAAAACCCGTATGGCGGTCCAAACTGACGTCCAAAAATCTTGCCGCAGCTGTTAGGGAATGCTTATCGAATGATCTGATACAGCAGAGTGCAAGGACCGCCTCGGAGATGATAAATCAACAGAACAGTCTGGAAATGGCCGTTCGTTTATTAGCAGGTTCCCCACATCAGTAAATATGGTTAACGGGTGTATTGAGCCTGTGGGTGGATACTCGAAAAGCAGGTGAGAGAAAATGGAAGGTGATCAACCCTACCATGACCTTTACATTTATTTATTTAAAGGGGTGGTCAGGAAGAATCATGAGGTTGGCCTGGGAGAGGCCTTTCTCGGGAACTGGGTAGAAGCTGACAGTTCCTTTCTTTTTTTTGCAAGCCCTGCCGATGAGATATTAGGCCGTTTGTTAAAAAAGTATCCAGGACTTGAGTTGATTGAGGATTACCACTTTACGTATGAGCAGTGGCAGGGGGGAAGACTGGATAGGATTGAGGTCGAAAATTTTGTCATTGTTCCGCCGTGGGAGGAGTTGGATCACGATGAGGGGTCGAATCGGATCGCACTTGATCCAGGGGTTGTTTTCGGCAATGGCCTGCATCCCACGACGCGAGATTGTCTGAGGGCCCTCGCCTACGCCGCAAGGGAAAGATCTTTTAACCAGGTGCTTGATTTTGGAACAGGAACTGGCATTTTAGCGGTGGCGGCTGTTCTTCTCGGTGCTGTGAAGGTATTGGCCATTGACCTTAACCCTTTGTGTGTTAAAACTGCGGAGAGGAATGTCGAACTCAATAAACTGAAAGAAAAGATTCAGGTTGCTAAAGGACCTGCGGTGAGCTTTTTTAATGAGGTTGCGGATCTGGTGGTTGCTAATATCCACTATGACGTGATCCAAGAGCTGCTTATAAGAAGGAAGTTTCGCAACAGAGACAGGCTTATTATTTCAGGATTGATGAGGAGCCAGGCCCGGGCGGTCATGGCACAACTGGATAGATTTCATATAAATGTCATCCGTGAGTGGGACCATGACATGACCTGGTTTACCGTACTGACAGAAATTAGTTAAAATTGGGAGAAGTTTATGTCAGTAGTAAAAAAAGTTAGTATTGAAAAACTCCAAGGCCGCTATTGCTTTGCCTGCGGAACTGCAAATCCCATTGGGCTTAATCTGGAATTCTACCGTTTCGGTGATTATGTCTGTTCCGATATTACCTTGGGAAAATATCATGAGGGATGGCAGAATATGGCGCACGGCGGTATCATATCGACCCTTCTTGACGAGGTTATGTCCTGGACGATTATCTACTTTAAAAAGGTCTTTTTTGTAACTCGCAAAATGGAGGTTAAATACGTAAATCCGGTCTTGGTGGGAACCCCGTTAACTGTAAAAGGCATGTTGAGGGATGAATCAGAACCCCCAAAGATAACTGCGAGGGCTGAGATAAGGGATGATATAGGTAAGCTTCTCGTAAGAAGTAAGGGAGAGTTTGTCATCCTTCCCGAGGAAAGGCTTTCTTCTGTTCCAGATGATTTAAAAAAGGATATGCTTTCTTTGTTCAAAAAATTCGAGCAGTTAGACCAATAATCCAGAGATTTTATTGAGTCAGCTAATCCTTCCAGCCATGAACGCCAACTAAATCCACAAAGCGGCATCCCCCAAGGTTTTCCTGGAGGTAATTTCCCTTTTTTTTGGACACCTTAATCAATTCCTGGCTGAATTTGTTTCCTACGGGAATGATTAGACTTCCATCTTCTGCAAGCTGGTCGAGAAGGGGCTGGGGAATTTGGGGGGCTCCGGCTGTCACCATGATGGCATCAAAAGGCTCGTATTCCTTCCAGCCGAAGGTGCCATCAAAGGCCTTGAAAAGGATGTTATTGTATCCCAATTCTGCCAGGGTGTTTCTTGCCTTGACCAGCAAAGGCCTTATCCTTTCAATTGTATATACCTTTTTTGATAAATCGGCCAGAATAGCAGTCTGATAACCGCTGCCTGTACCGATTTCAAGGGTGTTTTCTTCGCCCGTAAGCCCTAATGCCTCTGTCATAAGGGCGACTATATACGGCTGGGATATTGTCTGTCTGTGACCGATGGGTAAGGGGTGGTCATTATACGCCTCTCCCACGAGGGCTTCTTCCACAAAACGGTCTCTGGGAATTTTTCCCATTACTTCAAGCACGCCCGTGTCTTTGATCCCGCGCGGCATGAGTTGGTTTTTGACCATTTTTCCCCTGGCAAGACGGTAATCAATTGCTTTGGCCATGAGATTTCTCGTTTAGAGTGGGCTTTTAACATTTGATTCGGAAACAAAAAATTTTAACACAAAAATATTATAGATGTAAACTTAGGAAGTTTTTTATGAGATTGTAAGCAACTTGACACTGTCCTAATCGGGTGATAACTTGCCATCTCTTAATTATCACAGCCAATCAGGACAATGTTTCTTTTCACGAGGTTGAAAAACTGGTCCGGGAGGGACCTATGACTTTTCAAGAGCTGATCATGGCCCTAGAAAAATATTGGGCCGATTACGGATGTGTGATTCAGCAGCCATATGATCTGGAGGTTGGGGCCGGGACGTTTAATCCCGCGACCCTTTTAAGGGTATTAGGCCCGGAACCATGGTCTGTTGCCTATGTGGAACCTTCCAGGCGACCTACGGACGGTAGATACGGAGAAAATCCCAACCGTTTAGGCCATTATTACCAGTACCAGGTTATCATTAAGCCTTCCCCTATTGACATTCAGGATATATATCTGAGTAGCCTGAAGGCCCTTGGGATTGATCCTCTGGATCATGATATACGGTTTGTGGAGGACGATTGGGAATCTCCCACGTTAGGGGCATCTGGTCTCGGGTGGGAGGTCTGGCTTGACGGCATGGAGATCACCCAGTTTACATATTTTCAGCAGGCCGGGAGCATCAGGCTGGATCCCATTTCTGTTGAGATAACATATGGGCTGGAAAGAATCTCGATGTACTTGCAGGAAAAAGAGAATGTTTACGATCTCATGTGGAACGACAGGATTCGCTATGGGGATGTACATAAAAAGGGAGAATGGGAATTTTCCGTGTATCATTTCGAGATGGCCGATGTGGATATGCTCTTAAAGGTGTTTGACATGTTTGAGAAGGAGTCCATAAGGCTCAGCGAGAAAAATTTAGTCCTGCCGTCGTACGATTACTGTCTGAAATGCTCCCATATATTCAATATCCTTGATGCCAGGGGCGCGATAAGCGTGACTGAGAGAACCCATTACATTGATCGCATCAGGAATCTGGCGCGTCTTGCCTCAAAGAATTATTTGGACCAGAGGGAAGGAATGGGGTACCCCTTGAAGATTGAAGATTGAAGATTGAAGATTGAAGATTGAAGACTGAAGATTGAAAATTGTAATGGCCCGGGTGAAATAGTTGTGCATAACGCTTGGTAAACAAATCACAAGAGAGTAAATATGGGTGGAGAGCTATTATTAGAGATTGGAACGGAAGAAATTCCCTCGGGCTACCTGGAAGACGGGCTGAGAGGACTTAAGGTGCTTGCAGAAACAAGTTTTGAAGAAAACCGCATTGATTTGGCAGGCGATCTTCACACATATGGAACCCCGAGAAGACTGGTCTTGATAGGAAAAGATATTGCAGAGAGACAGGAAGATCTGGTCCAGGAAGTCACAGGGCCCCCGAAAAGCGTGGCCTATGATAAAGAGGGTAAGCCTTCAAAGGCCGCTCTCGGTTTTGCCGCCAAGCAGGGAGTATCCGTTGAATCATTGGAATGCGTTGACACACTAAAAGGAGAGTATGTCTACATTAAAAATCGGATCCCAGGGAGGCCGACAGATAAGATTTTAGAAGAATGCTTGCCAAAAATAATCGCTGGTATCACATGGCCGAAGTCTATGCGCTGGGGGACCGTGGGTTTTTCGTTTGTACGGCCTATTCACTGGGTGCTGGCACTCTTTAACGGCAAAGTCATATCTTTTGAGGTTGGCGGCGTGAAAAGTGGAAAAACGACCAGGGGGCACCGTTTTATGGGATCTCAGGACATAGAGGTCTTAAACATTGAAGATTACTACCAGAAGATGGAAAAGAGTTTCGTCCTGGTTGACCAGCGGGAAAGAGAGAAGGCAGTTGAAAGACTGGCAAAGGAAGCCGCCGCAACAGTCGGAGGAGAGCCTGCGGAGGATGCAGAGTTAATCACTACAGTCGCAAATCTCGTGGAGTATCCATCTGCTGTTTGTGGCGGTTTTGATGACGCGTTCCTGAATATTCCCGACTCTGTTTTAATTACGGCTATGAAAGAGCATCAGCGGTATTTTTCAGTCTACGACAAGGAAGGCAAGTTGATGCCCAGTTTTGTGGCAGTAAATAACACGGTTGCCCAGGATGAGTCGGTAGTTAAAAGAGGGCATGAACGGGTATTGCGGGCAAGGCTTTCGGATGCCGGATTCTTTTTTGAGGAAGACCGAAAGCGGCCACTTGTAGAGCGCCTTGAAGATCTAAAAGGAGTTATCTATCAGGCGGAGTTGGGAACTTCCTATGCAAAGGTCCAGAGGTTCACCAAACTGGCTGAATATCTGGCAGACACAGTGCTGCCGGACAGAGTCGATGACGTGAAAACTGTAGCGAGCCTCTGCAAATGCGACCTGGTCACCCAAATGGTCAACGAATTCCCGAGCCTGCAGGGAGTCATGGGAGAAGAGTATGCCCGGATGGAAGGGTATGCAGGAGAGATCTGTTCGGCGATTAATGAGCATTACCTTCCCATTAGAGCCGGAGGCAAGCTCCCGACATCCAAGATCGGGGCCGTGGTCGGATGTGCCGACCGCTTGGATACCATAGCAGGCTGTTTTGCGATTGGTCTTGAACCATCCGGAAGCGCAGATCCGTTTGCTCTTCGAAGGCATTCGCTTGCAATTATTAGGATAACGGAGGGCATGGGGTGGGATCTATCCTTTCGGGAGTTTATTGAAAAGGCCCTGTTAATTTTGAGTGAAGAGATCAGGTTTGAGACAGATAAGGTGTTCGCAAGGGTTATAGAGTTTTTCAGAGAGCGTTATAAGCAGATGATGTTGAGGTCAGATTACGAGTCTGACCTGATAGAGGCCGTTATTTCCGTGGAATTTGACAGGATTAATCAACTGGGCCCAAGGATCGATCATCTCAAAAGATTCGTTTCGGAGTCAGAAGAATTTCAGGCGCTCGCTTTGACTTTTAAAAGGGTGAGCAACATATTGAAAAAACAGAAAATACCTTTTGATGTGGATCCTGCCCTTTTCAAGGAAACCGTTGAATCCAGCCTGTGGGAGACTTATCATGTCCTGAAAGAAGATATTTATCAATGTCTGGAGAAAACGGATTATTATCAGGCGTTAGGCCTTATGGCCAGGCTAAGGAAACCTGTGGATGAGTTTTTTGACGGAGCGGAAATCCTGATCAAGGACGATGAGGCGCTTAGAGAAAACAGGGTAGGGCTTTTGCAGCACCTATCAATGCTCTTTCTGAAGGTTGCCGACTTGTCGAAGTTTTCCATATAGCAAAGGAAAGGTTGCCCATTTTACAGGTCGAGTTTGCGCTATAATGGAGAAATCGAGGAACCCCGAACTTACCAAACGCTCCAGGAGGCTGTCGGAAAACCGGTTCTGTTGGAGGCTGATGGAAAATCTCCAGATACAAGGCATCCGAAATCCCGAGGAATGAGGCGTATAGAGTGAAGTACGCCGCAGTGACGAGTGATGAGGATAACGCAGTAGATGGGGGTTTTCCGACAGCCTGCTAGGGTTTTTTGATCAGGAGGTAGAGGTTGCCTTCATGTTGCATGTGCCCTGCTGCCACTTCGGCATAGGGCCCGCTTCCCCAATACAGGTCCGCCCTTCCCGTCCCTTTGATTGCCCCTCCAGTATCTTGGTGTAAAACAAAGCGGGAAAACTTCTTCCATCCTGTGATTTCTCCCCGGTCATTTACGACCGGCTTCTGACACGAGATATAGGCCAGGGCGCCTTTTGGGAAAAGCCTGGCGTCCAAGGCCAGAGATCTTCCAGGCGTAAGGGGAACACTGATGTTGCCCAGGGGACCGTTATTGAGGATCCTAAAAAACACGTAGGAAAGATTATGATTCAGGACCTCATTTATAATTTCGGGGTGTTTGGACAAATATCTGCGGATCCCTTGCATAGACATCTCTTCCCTGTTCATAAGTCCTTTTTCCAGCAGATACCGCCCAATACTGCGATATTCTCTACCATTGGATGCCCCATAACCAACCGATATGGTCTCACCGTCAGGAAGTTTCAAACGTCCTGAACCCTGTATGTGAAGGAAGGCTACATCTACTGGATCTTTTAACCAGGCAATTTCCAGATCCTGACCTTGGAGTACCTTTTCAACCTCTATACGATATCTGGAATAATATGGTAGAACTTTTTTTCCATCGATCCTTGCGACAATTTTTTCCCCTTTGAATTTTTTATTAAAAAGAGACAGGTCGATTTGCAATAGGTTGGCCGGTTTTCGGTAAAGGGGATATTTAAAGGTGTTATCCGGAAATTTGCTCCCTTCGTATATAGGTTCAAAATATCCTGTGAAGAGCATCTTACCATCGCTGAGGCGTCCGGGAACGTTGTAGACTCCGAAATGTTTCCTGATTTTTTTATTTAATTGATCTGGAGTAGGATTTTCTTCTATTAGTTTTAGAAAGGCCATTTGGCTGTTACGGACTTGTCGGCAGGTAATCTTGCGAGGCCCGTATTGGAATATTTTCCCGGGATCAAGCCGATCAAAGTACTCGAGGTTTCTTTTTATGGCCAGGATGAGGGAGTCATAATGCATATCATCTCGGAAGAGTGGATAAAAAAAATGGATTTTTTTGAGGGCATCTTCCGACCTTTGGGGTTCTTTTATTACAGCCGGATAGCAGCCAAAAAAACCTGTGGCGAGAAATATTACAAAAAGAGATTTCAGCAATTTTTTTGCGACAGAAGGCATAATTGTTCCCAGTCTTTTGTAGTTTCTGGCATGCGCTGATGAAAACGGTCTATGGGATAATTCATAAACCATTTTAATATTATATAAGCCGTTATTTTTCAAGGGGTGTTAACCGGGCAGAATGCCTGTCGATGAAGAGGGCAGGACACGCCCCCGATATTTTTTGGCGCAAAATACCTTGCACTTGAATTGGGAAGTGTTGTTTTTGCACAGAGGAGGAGTGGTATTTTTAACACAATTTTGGAGAATGCAATGTGCTTAAAAAACCCATCTTCAAGTTTTCTGTGATTTAACATTTAATATCAATGGGTTAAAATGGATTCTTTATTTGCTGAGTGAATAATTTTCGTTGGCATATAATTTGCAGAAGTAAAAATGCGTCAATAAAACAAAATTCTGTCAAATGGTTGAGGAGCGAATTGTGAACTACAGGCAGCGGACATTGGAAGATGAGGTTGGTTGTACAGGTATTGGTCTTCATACAGGTAAAAAGGTTAGGATAAACATTAAACCAGCCCCGTGTGATACGGGGATAAGATTTGTTAGGATCGATTTTGACGGGCATCCGATGGTCAAAGTGTGTTTTGACAATGTATTCGATACGACGCTGGCCACGAGCATAAGATTCAACGGGTGCAAAGTTGGGACCATTGAGCATTTGATGGCCGCATTTTACGGTTTGGGTATTGACAATGCTGTGGTGGAACTTGATGGTCCGGAAGTCCCAATTATGGATGGCAGTTCAGCGCCATTCGTATTTCTTTTAAAAAGCGCAGGCATAAAAGAACAGAGAACACCTAAAAGGTTTATTGTAATTAAGAAGCCCCTTAAAGTTGTTGATGGAAGTAGATCTATTAACGTATACCCAAAAAATGAATTGAAGATCACCTACACGATAGATTTTCAGCATCCCCTTTTGAGAAATCAAGAATACGAACTGAGTTTTTCAGGGAGGGACTTTGTCAGGGAAATCAGCAGGGCACGGACTTTCGGGTTTCTGAGAGATGTCCAGACGCTCAAAGAAAATGGGCTTGCAAAGGGGGGCTCTCTTGACAATGCAATCGTCATTGACGATTTCAGGATTATTAATGACGATGGGCTGAGATTCAAAGACGAATTTGTAAGGCACAAAATTCTTGATTTTATTGGGGATCTTTCTGTTATTGGTTCACCTGTCATTGGACATTTTGTAGTAAAGAAATCGGGACATTTTCTTAATCAGGAAATGTTAAAGAGCCTTATGAAATCACGGAAACACTGGAAGGTGTTAACGTTTGAGACGGCAGAGGAATGTAATAAAAACAGTGTAAAGATACCGGCTTTTGGTATTCCGGAACCTTTGGCTGCTTAGCTCTGGATAGCTTTAAATAAACGAAATATTTTCTAAAGATTTTTGATCCTAAAAGGGACATCTCAAGTGAGATGCCCCTTTTTTATATTGCACGCCGCAAGAAAACGAGGATTAGCCTTGACAAGGTTTTGACAAAGCCCGCCCCTTGGATATATTGACTGTTTCAATCCAGTCAATATGGCTTGCATTTGGAAGGACTCTCACGTATTATATCCCCTCAAAATTTCAGGTATTTTATGCAAAATAAATTTTAAGTCTGTTTCTTGGCCTGCTAAAATGGACTTCGAAATAGAGGGCAATTCTACACTTCAAAAACCTGAAATTTAAGAATTTGCCGCGCAGATAGACCAGGGGTTGGTTGGTAGAAAACAGATGAATATCCTGTCATTTATTTACAGAAGATCAAGGACGATTATAACAATAGTCCTTCTGTCAGTTTTGGTTCTGCCGTCATCGGCACGGGCAGAGGAGGCAGGCTTAAAGGATATTTTGGTCACAAATACCACGGATCATCTGTTGGTTTATTTTAGTGTTACGGATTGTTTTACTGAAGATATGATAAAGGCAATTAACAACGGGTTCAAGACCACATTTACATTCTTCGTCAAGCTTAGCAAGGTCAGGGGTTTGTGGCTGGACAATGAGATAGCTGATTTAAAAGTGAAGCATGAAATCCAGTACGATAATCTCAAAAGGATCTACCATGTTAGGCTTTCGGAAAGAGATAACGAAGTTATTTCTGTAAAGGATTTCGATGAAGCGAAAGCCCTAATGTCAGAAATCGTGAGTCTCAAAGTCTGCGAACTTAATAGACTTCGGAAAGGTAGCCATTATGAAGTCAGCATGATGGCTGAACTCGACAAAATAAGGCTACCTCTTCATCTACATTACGTTTTTTTCTTTCTCTCCTTATGGGATTTTGAAACCGACTGGTACACGATGGATTTTAAGTACTAAGGTTTTTCTATTATGGCGGATTATTTAGAGGCAAAAAGGCTGGATCTCAGAAGGCGACGCAGGGAACGATACTTGATTATTTCCCTGTTTGTCGTGATTGTTTTTTTGACTTTTCTGGGACGACGCATCTTTGATGTTGCGCCGGGTCTTCCATTTTCCAGCAGTATCCTTGTCTTTGTCGTAATCAACATCAATATCATACTGCTACTTCTCCTTGTCTTTCTCACAGTGAGAAATCTGGTAAAGCTCTTATTTGAAAGAAGAAAGAATATCATGGGGGCGAAGCTCAGGACAAAACTTGTTATGGCTTTTGTGATGCTGTCCCTGTTGCCTACGATTATTCTTTTCTTTGTCTCGATGCAATTTATTTCTTTATCCATTGAATACTGGTTTCAACTCCAGATTGAACAATCTTTGGAAGACTCTTTAGAAGTAGGCCGGGATTATTATGTGCGTGCTGCAGACGAAATTCTTTTTTTTGGTAATAACCTGAGCCGTGTAATCAGCTATGAAAATTTTATATTGCTGGCCAACAAAGAGCGCCTTGAAAAATTCATTGATGAAAAGAGAAGGGAATACGACTTGGCTTTTCTAGAGGTTTTTTCCGGAAAGCTGGAGCCGAGAACTGTGTCAAAAAGCCACAGAATTGATCTGAGCTCTTTTAAAGGAGTTGATGTCGATATCTTGAGAAGAAGCCTTGAGAGAGGGACAGATAGCCAGAATATTCAGTCCTTCCCCCACGGAGACTTGATCAGCGGCGTTGTTCCGGTTTTTTCGAGGACGGAATCAAAGGCTGTTGACGGTCTGATCGTCCTGGCAAAATTTGTCCCGGGCAGTTATGTCAACCGATTAAAAGCTATATCAAGGGGAATTCAGGAATACAAACAACTTAAGATGCTCAAAAAACCGATAAAACTGAGCCATCTGATTACGCTTTCAATAGTTACCCTCCTTATTATTTTTTCTTCTGTATGGTTCGGTTTTTACCTTTCAAGGGAGATTACCATTCCTATCAAGGAACTGGCCGAGGGAACAACTCGGATTGCTTCAGGTGATTATGATTTTTTTATTGATCTTGAAGCAAAGGATGAAATTGGGGGTTTAGTCAATTCGTTCAATAGGATGACCACGGACCTGAAAATCGGTAAGAACAAGCTGGAAGAGGCAAACGTAGAACTGGTAAAAAGTAATATTGAGCTGGATCAGAGACGTTTATACATGGAGATAGTTCTTGCTAATGTGGCCGCAGGTGTGGTGTCAGCCGATGCCGATGGGATGATTCTCACCATCAACAAGTCAGCGGAGAGAATGCTTAATATAAAAGCGGATATGATCATTGGAAAGAACTATAAAGAAATCATTTCCGAGGTCTATATAAAGATAATCGACGAATTTGTTGGGGCCCCGGGACTCTATAGGAAGGGTTCACTAAACAGACAAATAAGTTTATCCGTTAGGGAGAAGAGATTGACTTTGCTCGTGTCCCTTAATGCCCTTCGGGATGATAAAGGAAATTACCTCGGCCTTGTTGCTGTTTTCGAGGACTTGAGCGAGATCGAAAAGGCCCAGCGGATGGCCGCATGGCGCGAGGTGGCAAGGCGAATAGCCCACGAAGTCAAGAACCCACTGACACCCATCCAACTCTCTGCCCAGCGACTTAAGAAAAGATACGGTGAAATGCTCGAAAGTGAAGATGCAAAAGTATTCCAGGAGTGCACAGAGATGATTATCCGGCAAGTGGAGGAATTAAAACGCCTGGTGAACGAATTTTCGAATTTTGCACGTATGCCGGCTATTAATGCGGTGCCAGCAGATATAAGTAGGATTATTAAGGAAGCCCTTTTCCTTTACAAAGAGGCACATAAAGATGTGAAATTTAACTTTAATGACAGAAAGGGAATTCCTGTTTTTAATTTGGACAAAGAACAGATGAAAAGGGTTATGATTAATCTTTTTGATAATGCAGTTGAGGCGATAGAAGGTGAGGGAAAAGTAGACATTGATCTCAGTTACGATGAGGCATTTCAGATGGTGAGGATCGAAGTCTCAGATAACGGGCGCGGCATATCTGCCGAAAACAAGACGAGGTTGTTTGAACCTTACTTTTCAACTAAAAAACAGGGCACAGGCTTGGGCCTTGCCATTGTGAACACCATTATCACTGATCACAACGGATTTATCCGGGTTCAGGATAATTTTCCCAGGGGGACCAAATTCATTATTGAACTTCCTGTTAGGGTTTGAGTGCGAATAATGTTCATGTTTTTATACCATTTTGTTTGGTCGCTTGTTCTCATCCCGCTTTTTCCGATCCTTCTGATGGTGAGAAAAGGGAGATTTGTGGAAAGGCTTGCATTGAGCTTACCCACTGCCTCCCTTGAGAGGGATAATATATGGATACACGCACTTTCGGTGGGGGAGGTGATATCAGCACTTCCGTTGATAGAATCGCTCAAGCTCAGTTACCCTGGTAAGGATATTGTTTTCACGGTCACGACTTCTAGGGGCATGGCCGTTGCGGTAGCCGAATTGAAGTCCAAGGTCAGGGCCTTAATCACAATGCCTGTTGATCTATGGTGGTGTATTCGTCGAATCGTTAATTATGTCAGACCCTCTATTTTTGTTCTTGTGGAAACTGATGTATGGCCGGGATTGATCGACTACCTCAGCAAAAGAGGAATTAAGAGCATATTGATCAATGGCCGCATTTCTCCCCGGACCTTTAAATCCTATCGCAGATTTTCTTTTATTGCTCGAAAAATGTTCAAGCCATTCGATTCATGCCTGATGCAATCGGATCTGGACAGGGAAAGGCTTATAAGTGTTGGAATAGATCCCAATAAGGTCAGAACAGTCGGTAATATCAAGTATGACCGTGACTGGGTGCCAATGGGACAGGAAGAAAGGAGGAACTGGTCAAACATCTTGGGGCTTCAGCGCGAAGATCTGATATGGGTTGCCGGCAGTACCCACAGGGGTGAAGACGAGACCCTGATGGAGGTATTTGCAAGGCTTCAACCATCATTTCCCACTCTGCGCCTTATCATTGCTCCCAGAAGGATTGAACTGTCCAGCGAAATATTGAGACAGGCTCAAAGCGTGGGCCTTAGTGCGGTCCTGAAGACAGAGATTCTAAAAAACAATGGCTACTGTCATATTGTGGTTCTGAATACCTTGGGTGAATTGGGTCGCATCTACGGTATCGCTCAGGTGAGTTTTGTCGGGGGCAGCCTGGTACCAATCGGGGGGCATAACTTGTTGGAGCCGGCCAGTTTTGGTTGCCCCGTTTTGTTTGGCCCTCACACATTCAATTTTGTTCTTATGTCGGAATCGCTTATAGAGAACGGAGGTGGATTGCGAGTTCAGGATGGAGACGAGCTCTATGAAACAATGAAAGTTCTTTTGGAAGATGCCGAATTACGCTCAAAGATGGGTGGTCTCGCAAGAGAATTTGTGGAAAAAAATCGGGGCGCTTTGGAACGTGTCGTATCCCATATCGCAGCCCGTAGCTGATACTTCAGCAACGTTCAAAACATTTTGTGTCTTGAAGGATATTGGGATTTCTTTGACCTTCACCACTTTAAGGTCGGTCCTAAATTTTTGGCACCGGACTTAAGAATAAATGCACAGGAAGGATGAACCCATATCCCATGCGAACAGTTTTCAATATTACCAATAGGTTAGAGAACCTAAAGTTAAGCAACGAGCAGGCTGTAAAGAGCTATAGGCTATCATTTATGAGATGATTATGGGGGACTAAGGTAGTGGGAATTTTTGGGCCTGATTGGTCCCAGATTCACCAAAAAGAATCCTCAGGAATTTTGTCCGTTGTACTGGAGGCTTTGTCTTTTTTATACGGAGCTAGTGTTAAGCTTCGCCTTTGGGCATACCGAGGAGGGATTTTTAAAAGACAATCCCTGCCAGGGTTCGTTGTCAGCATAGGTAACCTGACAGTAGGAGGAACTGGTAAGACGCCTGCGGCAATTATGCTGGCAAGCTGGGCGCTCAAAGAAGGGTTTCGCGTCGCGCTGCTTTCCAGAGGGTATGGGGGACGTTATAAAAAAAAGGTCTTGGAGGTGTCTGACGGCAACCGCATCAAGGCAGATCCGAGAAATGCGGGAGACGAGTCCTATCTTCTTGCCAAAAAGCTTTCGGGTATTCCTGTTGTAATATCAGAAAAACGATATGCTGCGGGCATATTTGCCCATGAGAAATTTGGATGCAACTTTTTTATTCTCGATGATGGTTTCCAGCACCTGGAATTGAGGCGCGACCTTGATCTGGTTCTGATTGATGCTAAAAGGCCATTCGGCAACGGCCATCTATTACCAAGGGGCCCTTTAAGAGAACCGGTTGAGCAGTTGGCTAGAGCAGATGCATGCATTATAACTCGATGCGGCGTGCAAAGCTCAGGGGGTAACCTTCCAAATTTTTTAGGGGACGAGTCTCCTGCAATCCCCTTTTTTTATGCGGATCACCTGCCAAAGAAAGTTGACTTCCCGTTTTTGGATGAAATCCATGGGCCCGGTATTTTGGATGGCAAGAAGGTAGTGGCCTTTGCCGGCATTGCACGGCCAGAAGTATTCAAGCAGACCCTGGTTGAACTGGGAGCTGATACAGTATATTTCAGGGGTTTCAAAGATCATTATATATTCAAGCAGGATGAGATCCAGGAACTGATTCATATAAAGGAAAAACTCGATGCCCGGTATCTAATTACGACTGAAAAGGATTGGGTTAGAATTGCATCTGTTGCACCTGCCTACCATGATATGGCATATTTGTGCATTGAATTTGAACTTCTTTCGGATCGGGATAATTTTTTCAGAATGATAAAAGATGGAATCAATCGATAGGAAATATTTTTCGACAGTTATATCCAGGCTTATTTACGCTGTTGTTCGTCTTATGTCTTTTATACCTTTTCGTACTGGACAGTTCTTGGGACGGGTGTTGGGGAGAGCTTTTGCCATGGTGCCAATGAGTCGAACAAGAGTCTCTTTGGACAACCTCCGTTTTGCCTTCGGCGAGCATATGGAAGAAAGTGAGATAGAAAGGCTCAACAGACGTGTTGCGATGCATTTTGGTGAAATGCTATTTGAGGTGCCCCATATCCTGAGGTTGAACCATGCTAATCTGGACAGATATGTTGTGCTCGAAAACGAAGAGAATCTTCTTAATGCCATGAAAAAGGGTAAGGGAATTTTTGTCCTGACAGCTCATTTCGGGAATTGGGAGTTGATGTCTGCGGTGATCAGTCTTTGCTTTGCCGCGGACGGCGCTATCGTTGCTCGACCAATTGATTTTTCACCGGCAGATCGTGTTATCAGCGATCTGCGCTCCAGGTTCGGTGTCGAGATTATCTCCAAGGACAGGGGAATTAGAAAGATATTTAGAGCGGTGAGAGATAACAGGGCTGTTGGTATTCTGCTGGACCAGAATGTGGACTGGTATTCCGGTGTTTTTGTTGAATTCTTGGGCAGACAGGCCTGTGTGAACAAGGGCCTCGCACGCATGGCCCTTAGGAATGGAACCCCGGTAGTTCCAGTGTTTTCTGTAAGACAGCCGGATGGAAGGTACCGGATTATATTCGAAAAAGAGGTAGATCTTAAGAGGACCGGGGACAGAACAAAAGACATCGAAGAAAACACCGCCATTTTTACAGGCATTATCGAGAAATATATCAGGCAATATCCGGATCAATGGTTCTGGTTTCATAAACGCTGGAAAACCATGTTTTACTGCCCGCTCCCAAATGATTATTTCGGGGAATCAGGATATGTTGCTTTATAAATAAATGTGCGATACCTGACTAGTGAGGACGTATATCACAAGTCGCGTGTCACCTAACAAAAAATGATATGAAACATGTTACAGGTTGTAAGCAGAAGGCGGATTGACAAATCAGGAGTCAGACGCATACTGGTACGTGCCACTAACTGGGTGGGTGATGTAGTCATGTCCCTCCCTGCACTTGAGGTTGTTAGAGAGAACTTCCCCTCTAGTTCTATCAGTGTGTTGGCAAGGCCATGGGTCGTGCCGTTGTTCAAAAACCATCCTGCCGTAGATGAGATCATACCTTTCAGAAAAAGGCGGGGCTATTTTGCCTATTTTTACGAGTTGATGCGGGTGGCCAAACTTATTCGAAACAATGGATATGATCTGGCCATTCTTTTCCAGAATGCCTTTGAAGCAGCTTTTCTGGCATATCTTGGGGGGATTAAATTCAGAGTCGGGTATTGCGCGGATGGTCGGGGATTTTTGCTTACCCACAGGATCGTAAGGACTGAAGAGGTTCTAAAGGTACACCAGGTGGAATATTATCTGTCCCTGCTGAAGGCAATGGGCTGGGGTGGGACGAGCCGGGAGCCTTATTTGTATGCTGCCCAGGAAGATATGGAAAAAGCCGGAAGCCTGCTTTATTCGAGAGGTATCATGGAAGGGGACTGCGTAATAGGGCTCAGCCCGGGGGCCCTTTTTGGAGAGGCCAAAAGGTGGCCGGCTGATCGGTTTGCAAGGATCGGAGATTGGGCCGCTGAAAGGTGGAGAGCCAGAGTCCTAGTGTTGGGAAGCGGGAACGAGACTGATATCTGCGAAGTCCTGTGCGGCTCAATGGCCCATGAGCCTTATAATCTTTGTGGACGAACGTCACTCGGAGTAGCCATTGGTCTGGTAAGACACTGTAGTCTTTTTGTGACTAATGATTCAGGGCTTATGCACATCGCCGCGGCCCTGGGTGTTCCGACACTGGCCATATTCGGTTCAACAGACCCCGTAGCTACAGGTCCTCGAGGGCCTAAGACCAGGATCATCAAGCATGAAATTGAATGTGCCCCATGCCTTAAGCCTGAATGTCCGACGGATTTTCGCTGTATGCTATCCATAGAAACGGAAGAGGTTTGGGAGGAGATGGAGATTTTGAGGAGGGAATCTGAGTGAGAAAGCCAGCCGTTTTTATTGACAGGGACGGTACCATTAACGAGCAGATGGGTTACATTAACCACATCAGCAGGTTTATTCTCCTGCCAGGGACGGCTGAGGCCATAAAAATCTTGAACAGGCATGACTTTCTTGCAATTGTCGTATCCAATCAGTCAGGTGTTGCGCGCGGATATTTCCCTATTGACCTTGTTGAAAAAATCCATTCATATATGAGGGAACTGCTTCAAAAGAAAGGGGCCGTTGTTGACGGGATTTACTTCTGTCCGCATCATAAGGGGGGAGTTGTCCCTGAATTCAGTATTGCCTGTGCTTGCAGGAAGCCACGGACGGGCCTGATTGAAATGGCGCGTGAAAACTTCGATATTGACATGGCTAACTCATATGTGGTTGGTGATCGTTGCTCGGATATTGATATGGCACATCGGTCCGGTTTAAAAGGAGTTTTGGTTGAAACAGGATATGGTCTGGGAGAAATTGATTACGTGCTTTCAGACAGCCCAACCAAGCCGGTGCATATTGCAAAAGAATTGCTCCATGCGGCTAAATGGATTATCCAAGATAGTTCATAGCAAAAACCTAAATTTAAAAATTGGGAGTTTTTCCATAGGCATATATGAATTAAGAACAATAATCTTAGGAATAATAACTGTCTGCTATGAGCTACGAGCTGTCCAGTATTCTGATCATAAAATTGAGTGCCATCGGGGACGTAGTTCAATCTCTTCCCCTGCTTTCGGTGCTGAGAGAGAATTTTCCTGCCGCACGGATAGATTGGCTCATTGAAGAGGAGGCATCTGAAATAATAAAGGGGCACCCGGCCGTGAGTCGAGTGTTTATCTCCCACAGAAAAGCATGGCAAAAGAGAATATTAAAAGGCACGGAATATTCATCCGTTATCCGTGAGTCTTTTCGATTTATAAAAGAGATAAGGTCATGTAGGTACGATCTTGTAATCGATCTTCAGGGTCTTTTCAAAAGCGGGATTCTGACCGGTCTTTCCAGAGGGAAAAGAAAGATCGGTATGGCTGGCGCAAGGGAAGGGGGCTGGCTTTTTTTGAATGAACGGCCTGTTGAGGTCGATTACCAAAAACATGCGATTGATCTTTACCTGGAATTTGCAGAATACCTCGGGTGTGATTTCACATCGTGGAATGGGAATATTCCTGTTTCACAGAAGGATAAGGGATCGATCGACCAGGTATTAGACAAGGACGGTAATGAAAAAAGGCCGCTGGTCATTATCAATCCTATGGCCAAATGGAAGACAAAGCTCTGGGAACCAGAGCGATTCGCACTCCTCGCGGACAGGCTCCAGCATGATCTGTCGTGTGAGGTTTTTTTCACAGGAAGCAGGCACGATCGGACAGCTATTGAAGATATTTCCAAGATGATGAAGAAGGAGCCAGGGAATCTCGCAGGCAGGACCAGCTTGAAGGAGCTGGCCTACTTGTTCACAAGGAGTAAGGTCCTCGTTACCACCGATACCGGCCCGATGCATATTGCCGCCGCAATGGGATGTCCGGTGGTAGCCTTGTTCGGCCCGACGGCTCCCTGGCGGACAGGCCCCTATGGCCAGGGGCATAGGGTCATCAGGGCGGAAGTGGATTGCAGCCCGTGCTTTAAGAAAAAGTGCGATCATATGACATGCATGAAGGAGATTATGGTAGAGGACGTTTTTGAAGCCGCTAAGGGTATAATCCTGATGGAACTGTAAGGGGGGTAACATGGCTATAAGCAAAGAATTGCTGGATATCCTGGCATGCCCGAAATGCAAGGGGGATATCTACCTTAACGATACGGGCGATGGACTCATATGCGATAATTGTAACCTGCTTTACGAGATAAAGGACGATATCCCTATCATGCTGATTGATGAAGCCAAACCGTTAGAATAAGGATTGACTTTAACTCTCCAAGCATAATTGGCATGACGCATAAAAAACTGTGCACCCGCGCACACTTTTATGTGCACTTCTATGCTTTTCCCCTATATCAGAAGTCCCTTTCTACATAAATCCCAACAGACGTCCCGTATCCTTATTGCCTTAGACCTATTTAGAATAAGCCTTTCAGACACTCCGCGACTAATCAGTGCATAGAATGCCCCTGGTTTTGCAGAAAACCAGGTTTTGGTACGGATATCGCAAAGCTAAAAGAACTGATGGCGGTAAGGCTTTCTTAAACTCTTGCGGGGGTCGTATGATGAAGGGAAAAAGATTTGAAATGTTTGTTCCGGTTCTTTTCTTGGCTATCTGTCTAAATGTGAGTGGGACGCAAACGACGGCTTGTGAGTGTCCCACTGTCACAGAAAACGTGACTTACCCAAAAGGCTGGTTCCTCGCCTATGCTCCAGAAAATCCCGAGACAATTGAGCCGGACACCAACGAAACCATTAATATTTTTGGATGCAGACCTCCGTTTACCTGGATGGTAAGCGGAAATGGGTTTGATTTGTACTGGTATGAAACAGAAGGTCTATTCAATACCCTTATTGCGGATGTTACTGCCTGTGGAGCAGCTGAAATAACAGTTACCGACAATTATGGGGAGAGCGTTACGGGCTATGTGAGATCTATAACAGGTAGATGGATTGAATGCTACAATAGTGGATTAATTGCAGGATGTTCGCTTAATCATTGTACCGGTGGCTATGAACTTGAAGGCCACTCAGTTTATTATGTTACCTGCCAACCTGGATGGGGTGGAGACGGTTTGAGCCATGAATGCTACTGTTCCTGGGATGGATGGGGTGGAGTTCGCACTCCTGTTGTAGAGGATGTTCCCTACGAATGCGGGACTTATGAAAGATTAACGAGAGTAAAACTTTATTATTGGGGATGCCCGTAACAGAAAGCGTTTAACCTGCCATTGTGATAGAGACTTATCTGCACAATGCACAAAAAAATATGCACGCTGCACAATTTTTTGTGCATTTGCATGCTTTATTTTGCCCTGAAAACCCCACGATAAACAAATTTTTTAATGCCCAATTTTTTATGCCTTCCATCATAATTTCGTAAAACAATCTTGAAATAAAGCACTTACGGATTGTCAGAAAAGGGCCAAGTGCCTTGTGCGTGATCGTTCTGAAAAAAGCGGGGCTTTGGCACAGGTATTGCGGCTAAATTTGGCCAGACAGGCCAGGACGGGACTGTAAACTTCAGGCTGCCTGAAGGCACCTACAAATTCAGGGCGGATTATCAGCAAAATGAGTACTGGGCCACGGAACCCATAAACGCCCACCAGGTAAATGTTGTTAATATCAACACAGGGGGCGGGGAATTTATCCTGACCGTTGAAAAACAGGCGGGAAGTCCCCTTGTAGATATCCCCGTGTATGTGTTTACATCCGGCGGCACCTACCTGGGAATCACGGCGCAGACGGATGATCAGGGAGAGGTTGCCTTTGATCTGTCAGACGGGGATTACAGGTTCAGGGCGGATTACTTAGGCTACCAGTTCTGGACCGATGTGGTTACCCTTCCGACCACCCTGTCCGATATATTGACCATCCCGCATCAGGACGTGACAGTTACGGTCAATGAGGTGTATGGTGCTGAAAGCGATCCCCTGGAAGGTGTCAATGTGTATCTGTTTACCGCAACCGGTTCTTACATGAGCCGATATCTGGTCACCAACAGCCTGGGACAGGTCACGTTCAACCTTCCCCAGGAAAACTACAAAGTCAGGGCCGACTATCTCTCGGGTCAGTTCTGGTCTGATGTGTTTGTGTGGCAGGACGTGGATGTGGACATTGATCACGGCATTGTGGATGTGCATGTCACATTCAATGGGGAAGATGTTATTGATGCCCCTGTTTATCTGTTTACGGCATCCGGTACTTACCTGGGAGGGTATGAGAACACGGATGCCTATGGTCATGCCTCATTCCTTGTTCCCGCACAGTCCTATAAATTCAGGGTGGACTATGATAGCACCCAATACTGGAGTGATGTTATTAGTGTGATAGTCCATGAGGAAACGGATGTTGAGATGCCCTTGGACCAGTTGGCCCTTAACAAAACCAATGATCCTAATCCTGTAAGGTTTGACGGAAAGCCTCCGGTCTTTAAACCCGAAGGAATTAAGGTTGCGAGCATTGGAAGTCTTGCCGGGATACTGTCTCAATCAATCATTGCCAATACCACACCACCAAAGGTATACTATTACCTCAATGATCATCTGGGAACCCCTCAGATCATGACGGATGAGAACAATGTTGTTGTGTGGGAGGCCAAGTACAGGCCATTTGGTGAGGCGGTGGTGCATCCTTATTCCACGGTGGAGAATAATGTAAGATTGCCGGGGCAATATTATGACGAGGAAACGGGGCTTCATTATAATTACCACAGGTATTACGATCCGAGGACGGGGAGGTATCTAAGACCGGATCCGAGTCATTCTATCCAGCCAAAAGGTTGCGGTATTCCCTACCTCGTGCCTAACCTGTTAAACAAACCTCAAGATTTGAACAATTATGCCTACGTAGAAAATAATCCGATTAATCATGATGACTCAATCGGATTAAGCAGGTTTAAATGGTTACCAACCAGTGGCTGTGAGTACTATAAGAAAATCTGCGATTCTTGTAAAAATGGCAAATGCGAATCTGGAATTGATAAATATGCTTGTAAAGCTTATGATTGTTGCAAAGCTTTTGGAAATAGTCCTGGGGCTGATTGTATCCGTGGATGTTTGATTGCTTTCGACAAACGTAATTGCGCTCACCTCAACGGCGAAGCCAGAAATCGTTGCAGGAGACTTGCTCACTGGGATTGCTATGATAGGTGTTTGGGTCATGTGTTTGCTGCAAGAGGTTTATTAGTTGGGCTACCTCCAGAGTGTAAAGATGCAATGGAAGAAGTAGGTGGCATGGGATTTTGATATTTGCAATTTGAGCTTTTTATGCAAAGCATATACACTATAATTATAGGAGGAATTACCTTTCTTTTAATAACCGTTTTTATTCTATTGTTTTATCGCATGTCCAAGGGGCAAATAAAAATAAGTGGAATTATTTTTGTATTAATGGGCATGGCAATTGGCTGTTTGGGCGGCTTTTTAGTTTCTTTTAACTTGGATACAATTAAAGGGTGGAACCCTTATGGTTGGTGGTTTATAGCTTCATTTATGTCAACAATTTTGTGTGGTTTTATTGGTATTGTTATATATGGGCTTCTTGCAAACAAAAATCACGAGAAGAATATCCCTGCCGAATGAGTAGTTAAGTGTAAAAACAATCTCTTCCCGTACAGTCAACCTTTCCATTAAGTGCCTTTCTTGCACATCAATTGCTCTTTGACAATCGAATATGGATTTTTGCCACTAACATGCATCGGCAGAATACAAGGTCAGGGCGGATTACCTGTCAGGGCAGTTCTGGTCTGATGTGTTTGTGTGGCAGGATATGGATGTAGACATTGATCACGGCATTGTAGATCTGCATGTCACGTTTAACGGGGAAGATGTGGCTGATGTCCCTGTCTTCTATTAACCAATGGACCTCGTCAAGAAGGGCGGGTATTTTCTGGATTTCATCTCTGATAAGCGGATCACGTTGAGAGTATGCATTAAGCCCTGCTGCCAGGCATTGTTCGCGAATTAAATTCGGTTTTCGTAAAAGCCGCTGATACTCCGTGGAGAGCAAAAGATCATAGCGCATTGCTTTAGGGAACAGCATTTTCAGCAAAGTGCTTTTTCCGGTTTGACGGGGCCCCAGAAAAAACATGTTTCGTGAGGGCTCAAACCTAAGTTTTATCTTCGTTTATACATGTATTTTAAATGTATAATCTTAAATTACATGTAAAACATAAGATAATTGCTTAATATGCAAACTTTTTTCAAACTTGTGCTGGAAGAAGTTCACGAGTCAAGAGGGCGTTGATAGAGTATAAAGGAAATCCCTGCTGGGCGGATGGGCACCATTTTTCTTGCACCAGGTGGTTTCTTACGTTATATTTCTT
>CAZENC010000004.1:0-26743 GCA_964513115.1 uncultured Desulfobacteraceae bacterium
TACCATACGGGGCCATATGCTGGAACAATGACGTTGCAAAATAGGTAATGGGCGGGGTACTGTTCATTACACCCACCTGATCCACTTCTACCGGTTCCGTTGGTGAAAAGTTGCAATCAGGGCAGTGGGTCAGAAACGGTGGCACCCTCACAAGCCCGCATTTTGTGCATTTGCATCCCAGAAGCCTCTTCTCGTCCCTCAGGCCAAGAAAAAATGGGGAAAACTCACCCTTTGTCCTTCTGTAAAACGTATACATGGCGTCGTTGGTGATCAGATAGTCCTTACCGTCTATAGTCTCTATATATGAACCCACATCGGGGATATATTTTTCCGGAATAACTTTCTCTTTTTGCGTGGTCATGATTTGTTCTCCTCTACTTGTTGCTTTTTCAAAAACTATTTTGTAATTCTTAGCTCCGGTTTTTTAAACAGCCAGGAATGTTAGTCCAAGGGCATAAGGCGTTAGGCGCAGGGCGTAAGGACGCTAAGCATTGTGCCTTGTGCCTTGCGCCCTATGCCCTATGATCTATTCATGCTCAAGCACCATACAGGCAGTATACTGGGCAATGGTGCTGCCTGTTCCATGAACCAGGGCCGTTTTTAAATTCCTTTTGATCAATTCGTTTCGTGCTGACCACGCGGACATAATGTTGCTTGCACCCACTGCATGACCGCAATATATAAGCCCTCCACAGGGATTAACCACATACCTGCCCCCTGGCGTCATAAGACCATCTTCAATGAGAGAATCCGCCTTTCCTAAGGGTACCAGACCGAACTCTGCCATGCTGATTTCCAATTGATGTACAAAGGCGTCGTGGAGTTCCACAATATCAATTGACTTGGTGGGATCTTCTATGCCTGCCATGTCGTAGGCCCGGTGGGAGGCATAATAATCAGACATGATGCGGGACATGTTTTTCTGGTTTTTCCCTGCAAACGAGGACTCATTGGCCTCACCTACTCCGGTTATCCACACCACAGGATTGCCGGTATTTTCGGAAATGGCCTTAGCAGTATCTTCTTCAGCAAAGATCAGCGCTGCTGCGCCTTCCGTATAAACGCATATTTCCAATTCCTTGAAGGGATAAACAACCAATCTTGAGTTTATTACCTCCTCAGGCGTAACCTGATCGAATTGCCGCTGGGCATAATTATTGTTCCTGACCTGCTCGCTCAATAGAGACGAAATTTGAGCCGTTACCTCAGGTTTCAGATCCCCCGGATAATCGTCCATATATGCCAGAACCACCTCGGCATAACTGTCAGAGGCAGACCAGCCGATCGGTTGCTCGAAAAAGCTGTCCCCCGACCATCCTATGGATTTGATGACCTCAGGTGTAGCCGACATGGATGAAAAATCAAAGCAATCCGTGGCCTTTTCCACACCCAACACCAATGCAGTTTTGAACCTCCCCGCCGCTAAGTAGGCATGGGCAGCGGACATGGTGTAGGCACCTGTTGCTCCACCGTTTGTGATCCGAATGCCGAATTTGTTCTGCATACCCAAAAGCCCGTGGATTGCGTGCTCAGGAATGGCGGTCCTCTCAAAGATGTCATTGTAGATCCCGTAAAAGGCCGCATCCACTTCCTGGATCGCAATCCCTGCATCCTTTACCGCCTCACGCGCTGCCATTTGTGCCAGTTCATAATAGGTCTTTTCACGCCATGTCCCTTTAAAAGGTGTAACCCCCGCGCCAATAATACCAACTCGTTTTGACATAAAATCCTCCTTTTAAAATCGACAAATGATCAGCTTAAATTCTGTCTTTTCCCTCTGGGGCTTAGGCACTGCCCTTGAGGACTTCAGGTTTTATTGCTTTTGCCAGTGAAGCCTATTGCCCTTTGAATTTCGGTATGCGTTTTCCCACAAAAGCACTGATACCTTCATGACCGTCTGCTGTGCGGGCCATTTCAGAGATAGAACGACTCTCGTTTTTCATCTGCCCTTCGAACGATTCGGTTAAGCCGCTCTGCAAGAGTCTTTTGGTCGACCCGAACGTTTTTGTCGGACCTGCCGCCAGACGACCTGCTAAGGCGGTGGCCTCCTTGATCAAATCCTTCTCCGGCAACACCCTGGTCACGATGCCCCAATTGAGCGCCTCCTCTGCTGAGAGTAAACGGTTGGTCAATGCCAACTCAAGCGTTCTCTTTATACCCACAAGGCGAGTTAAAGTGTAAGTAGCGCCACCATCCGGAGTCAACCCTACTCTGGTATAGGCCATAGTGAACCTGGCGGATTCGGCCGCAAGCGTCACATCGCAGGCACAGGCAAGGCTCATCCCAGCACCTGCCGCACTTCCATGTACTGCTGCAACCACAGGGGGGTCCATTCGTACAAGATATGACATTGCAACGTGAAGATAGGTGGTTATCTCTTTCAAGTAATACGGAAGATCCTCGCCCTTTTCGGCAAATCTTTTTACATCCCCACCGGCACAGAAAATTGGTCCCGCGCCTTTTATCAGCACTGCCCTGATCAATGGGTCCTCGTCGCAGTTCATTACGGCATTCATAAGATCCTTAGCTAATGCTAAGTTAATCGCGTTGGCTGATTCAGGGCGGTTCAGAGTTATGTGGGCGACATTTTCCTGGACATCGAAAAGCAGGGTTTTAAATTGCATACGGATTTACCTCCTTACCTATGAAAGTCTAAAGCTATAAAGCTACCGGTAGCCCTGTAGGGCATGATCTGCATTGCGCTTCGACAAGCAGCCATGCTATTTACTGTAATCGTATACCCCCCTTCCAGTCTTCCTGCCTAAATGGCCTGCCTTTACGAGTTTTACAACCAGAGGGCACGGCCGGTATTTGTCTCCCAATTCCCTTTGAAAGGTTTTCATGCAGGCAAGGAGTATGTCCAGACCAAAGGCATCTGCAGCTGCCAAGGGACCTAAAGGGTATCCCAATCCCTTAGTGCAGCTCCTGTCTATCTCTTCGGCGCTTGCGAGCCCGGTTTCAAGGGCGAAAAATGCCTCATTTACCATGGGCAGGTAAAGCCTGTTGATGACAAAGCCCGGCGAGTCGGCAACGGTTACTGTTTCTTTGCCGCACTTTCCAAGAAAATCGATGACTGTGTCATGGGTCTCATCAGAAGTTACAGGGCCGCGCACCACCTCCACTAAAAGAGTCAAGGCCGCCGGAATCAGAAAATGTGTTCCAATACATTTTTCCGGACGATTTGTTGCCGCGGCTATCTCCGCAATCCAGAGGGTCGAAGTGTTACTTGCCAGGATAGTATGCTCCTGGCTGGATTCATCCATTTTTTTGAAGGCGTCCTTTTTTATCTCTATCTCCTCGTAAACCGCTTCAATTATAAGGTCAGCGTCTTTCACGGCCTTCGGGAGGTCCGTGCCAATGGTGATAAGCGATAGGACCCTGTCCTTTGTTTTCTGATCGATCTTTCCCTTTTTCGTCTGGCCTTTTAGAAAAGACTGGATGCTCTTAAACCCCCTGTCAACTATGTTTTGCGAAGTATCGACCATATAGGTTTCAAAACCGGCCCTGGCGCAGACAACCCCGATCTGGCTGCCCATGGTTCCCATGCCGATGACACCTACCTTTTTTATCTCCATTTTGCCCACCTCTCTACCACAGCTGCTATTCCAAGGCCACCGCCACCGCAGATCGTCTCCAAACCATACCGGGAGCCGCGCCTTTTCATCTCGTAAAGTAATGTTACCAATCTCATGGCGCCGGTAGCCCCTATTGGGTGGCCAAGAGAAATACCTGAGCCATTTACATTTATCTTTTCATCAAAGTCTTCCTGCTTGATTCCCATCATCCTTGCATCCGCTAATGCCTGTACTGCAAACGCCTCTTGTATCTCAATCAGGCCCACCTCATCTATGGTAATCCCTGCCTTTTCAAGGGCCTTATCTACGGATGCAGGCACTGCTGGATATGTTATTGTGGGATCAGCGCCTGCAACTGCGCAGGACCTGAAATAGGCCATAGGTTCAACGCCCAATCCCCTGGCCTTTTCCTTTGTCATCAATACCACAGCGGCCGCACCGTCGTTCTCGGTGGAAGAATTGCCCGCAGTACACACACCATCAGGATAGACAGGAGGCAATTGGTTGAGTTTATCTACGGTGGTATCCCTCCTGGGTGTCTCATCTTCATCAAAAATTATTGGATCCCCCTTTCTTTGAGGAATCCGTACTGGAACAATTTCTTTGCTGAATTTCCCGGAATCTATGGCAGCAATGGCTTTTCGATGGCTTCTAAGGGCCCATTCATCCGCTTCCCTGCGTGAGATATTTTCGTTCTTCGCTGCTGCTTCAGCCCAGGTCATCATGGAATTGAGTTCTCCAAACCTGTCTGTAGGTTGTGACATAACCCTTGCGCGCTGTATCCTGTCGTACAATGGTATGCCCCACATGGAAAGGGAACCATGTCCTTTTGGCATAAAACCCCATTTCTCATCTACCTTCCCGCCTAAACCCCACTTTATATGACCCGGAATATATAGTTCCGCCTGGCTCATGCTATCCATTCCGCCGGCTACAATGATATCTGCATTGTCTGTCTGGATTTTCATGACTCCAAAAAAAACAGCGTCAAGACCGGAGCAACATCGGCGGTCCAAAGTCACCCCTGGAACCTCAACAGGCCATCCGGCCCCAAGCAGGGCCATGCGGGCCCCGTTTGCGCACTCACCGTTCTGGTAGGACTGGGCCATGATAACGTCATCGACATCTGCAGGATCAATGTCCAATCTTTTAACAACTTCCTCCAAAACAAGACTGCCCAACTTGTATGCCTGCACATCCCTCAAGGTACCTCCATACCTCCCTATGGGAGTTCGAACCCCACTTGCAATAACAACCTCTTTCAATTTTCGTCTCCTTTTTCGCTACGCTAACTTTACCCTTCTTCTCAACCTCAATGCCTCTTCCTATCAAACCTGCACAGACAATAAATATTCCTTTACATGCTATTATATTGTTTTCCGGACACCCCAAAGGAACAAGACATCATACGGTTCTGCAATGATTTACAAGGCGTCCTATTCCCTCTATCTCAACCACTGCCTCGTCTCCGTCCTTCATGTAAACGGAAGGCTCGCGAAAGGCGCCCACACCACTGGGGGTCCCTGTCAAAATAATATCCCCCGGGATCAAGGTGAAATGTCTTGACAGGAAGCTGATCAGGTCGGGGATCGATACTATCATCAAGCCGGTGTGGCTGTCCTGCATAAGACGGTTGTTGAGCCAGAACCTGATCTTCAGGGAATGCGGGTCTGCAATTTCATCTCTGGTAACAAGCCATGGCCCGACTGGACAGAAGGTATCCAGAGATTTTCCGCGCACCCACTGCCCATCACCAAATTGCAAATCCCTGGCGCTTACGTCATTGGCGCAAGTATAACCAAAAACCGCCTCCATTGCCTCTGTCACATGACAGTTTCGAATGGTCTTCCCGATGACAACAGCCAGCTCTGCTTCATAATCCACCTTTTTTGTAACATTTTCATCCCAGGTGATCTGATCCATATGCCCAACCAAACTGTTCGGAAATTTCGCAAACACAAGCGGAACATCAGGCACTTTCCCCTTGCTCTCCTCGGCGTGGTCTTTGTAGTTTAGGCCCAGGGCAATAATCTTGGACGGACGCGTAACTGGCGGTGCCAGCTTTACCTGATCAAGCGGAATTGCGCTGCGTCCTAGTGTCTCATACCGATGTCCGCTTCTTATAAAATCTATCATGTCCCCGTCAAAATCAAGGGGGACAAGGTCATTGCCCTGGACCAGTCCTAAACGAATACGGCTTTTTTCATTGAATTGGGCTATCTTCATATCAAAAATACCTTGTGCCTTGCACCTGTTTTCATCCTCGCCGCCTATTCGGCGGACAGAAACGACTTATCACACAGGAAAAGCATCCGGTCAAGGCCGAAAAGTGCCTTGAAATTAACACCTTTTCCCATTAGCATGATTTCAGACTGGATTTATCATATTATACAACTTTAGGTACTTTGCAGACAATAATAGAATGTCCCGTCTTCTCCCATACGGGCCCTCCGAAAAGGGGGAGCAAATGGCATCTGCCTTACAAATACTGAAAGGAGAGATCAATTGGGAACAGAAACCGCCGGAAGGACAAACGCTTCAAACCTCAAAAAAAACTTTTGCGGATCCTGCCGCTTGCTCTACGAAAGGCATCTGGTGTCCGGCGTGGGCGGGAATATATCCGCTCGGGCCGGTGATAATATTTTTCTTACCCCCTCCGGTTATTCTCTTAGAGATGTGGAGCCGGATGTGGTGGTAAAGGTCAATAATAGCGGTGAGGTTCTCGAGGGCGGCACCCCCACCAAGGACGCAGGCATGCATCTTGGTATTCTCCGTGCAAAACCCTCAGTAAATGTAGTCTGCCATGTCCACGGCGCATATATAGTGGCCGCTACTACCATCCTGGAACCCGGTCCTGACACCCTCCCGCCCCTTACACCAGGATTTGTTTTCTATGCCTACCCTCTCCCCATGATTCCCTTTCTTGTGCCGGGCACGGAAATACTTGCACAGAGCGTGATCAGGGAATTATCAAATGAGAAATGTCGAGCCCTATTTCTCCAGAATCACGGTCTCGTAACCGTGGGGAAGGATTTTCAGGAGGCACTTAATGTGGCTGAGGAAATTGATGAGGCTGCCCGGATTTTTGTTCTCACAGGCGGCAGGGCAAAGGCAATTTCTCAAGAGTATTTTGCCAGGTTACGAGGTTAGTTTCAGAGATTTAAAACCTGTTCCACTATCCTTTTTTTGTGTATCTGTTCTTTTTACTTCTGTTAATTGCGGTCATTTTTCGAAAGTCATGGAAAATTCCCTTTAAAAATAAGGAAAATAGGGAAAATATTTGTTTTGACAAAAATCTAATCTCTGCTATAAAAGTTCAGAAAACCACAAAGCATGAAAGGAGGCAAATAAAATCAATGGCATCAGAAAGCCCGTTAAAAGACAAAATCATACTGGTAGTAGATGATGAGCCTGACGTCCTAGAAACCGTGGAGGAAGAACTGGACATGTGCCTTGTTCATAAGGCGAGTGACTATGATACCGCCCTCCAATACCTCCTTAGCTACACCTATGATGTTGTAATACTCGATATCATGGGTGTAAACGGTTTTGAACTCTTGAAAAACTCCGTATCCAGGGAATTTCCAACAGTCATGCTTACCGCTCATGCCCTTTCACCCGAATCATTGAAAAAATCCATTAAATTGGGTGCGGTTTCATTCCTTCCCAAGGAGAAAATATCAGAACTCAGGTCATATCTTGAAGATGTGGTTTTGGGTGAAGGTAGATCGGCCTGGAAAAAACTCTTTGACAAAATGGGCGACCTTTTTAACAAAAGGTTTGGTCCTGATTGGAAAGAAAAAGATAAGTTTTTCAAAGAATTTGAGCAGGAGTTGAAAGAGAGCGTGGGGGTATAGACAGGTCTTCTTTTGTTTAACTGCCTGAGGCATCAGGAAGAGGTTTCGTGAAGCCACACCCCTTTTTGCGGCAGACCAGAACAGATTTTGATCCCTTACGGTGCTTTATCCCCAGGACAGGGGTCCCACACTCCGGACATACACCATCAAAAGGCTCATCCCACATGGCAAAATGGCATTTCGGATATTGGTTACATCCGTAAAATTTCCTGCCTTTCTTGGAAGTCCTTTCCACAAGCATGCCCTGACAGTCTTCCTCAGGACACGGCACATTCGTCGTGGTTGTCCCTTCATTTGACCAAATATTCCTGCAATCCGGATATCCCGAACAGGCGACAAAAGACCCGTACTTTCCCTTTTTTAGTACCATAGGACGACCGCACTTCTCACAGGTGCCTACCTCTTTTCCCGGCTTAGATGCTGTCTCCAAAAGGATTTTTCCTTTTTCATCCCTACTGAAATTGGCCGTAAATCTACACTCGGGATAGCCGGTGCATGCCAGGAAAAGTCCGTTTTTGCCTGACTTTATTGCCATGGGGCGATTGCATTCCGGACAGGAAACATCGGTCAAAACTTCCCCCTTCATCCCCTTCTGTGCCCTTTCCAGTTCCTTTTGAAATGACTCGTAGAACTGCTCCAATACCCTGGTCCACTTCACCTCGCCGCGTTCGATCCTGTCCAGGTTGGTCTCCATCTGGGCTGTAAAGGCGGTATCAAGGATATCGGGAAACCCTTTGACCAGAATATCCGTGACCAAAAAGCCTAACTCGGTGGGCCTGAAACGCCTTTTCTCAACTGATACGTATTCTCTCCCGCTGATATTCGACAGGATTGTCGCGTAGGTAGAGGGCCGGCCGATCCCGTTTTCTTCCAGTGCCTTAATGAGCGTTGCATCAGTAAATCTTGGAGGCGGCTGGGTAAAATGCTGGGCTGGTTCGAGCTTGACGAGCTTGAGTACTTGAGCCTCTTTTAGAGGTGGAAGCCGTCTTTCTCGGTCCTTACGGTTCTCGGAATTGTTTTGGCCTTCCTCGTAAAGGGCCGTAAATCCTTTGAAAATAACAATAGATCCCGTTGCCTTAAATATGGCATTCCCTGCCGCTATTTCGGCCTGTGTCTGATCCATGACAGCCGGCTTCATCTGGCATGCGAGGAACCTTTTCCATATGAGGGTATAAAGCGACTGCTGGTCTTTACTCAAATAAGGCGAGACGCTCTCCGGATCAAGTTCCACCGCTGTGGGTCGAATGGCCTCATGGGCCTCTTGTGCACCCTTTCGGCTCCGGTAATAATTCGGTTTCACAGGGAGATAATCCCTGCCAAAGGTCTGTTCAATAACCTCCCTCGCTTGGGATATGGCTTCTTTTGAAAGCCGAAAGGAGTCTGTTCTCATATAGGTAATGAGTCCGATCTGACCCCTCTTGCCCAATTCAATACCTTCATAAAGATTCTGTGCAACAGACATGGTCTTTCTTGCTGAAAACCCGAGTTTCCTATAGGCCTCCTGCTGTAAAAGACTTGTTATGAAAGGAGGCGGTGGATTCTTTTTTTTGGCCTTTTTTGATACCTTTAAAACGCTAAACGCCTTTTCTTCTACCTCAGAGACAATCCTCAGGGCCTGCTCCTCATTATTAAGGTCGGTTTTCTTTCCATTATACTTGAAAAACCTGGCTTCAAAGGGGGGAGGATCTTCTGACTCCAGATGAGCCGTCAAGGACCAGTATTCCTTAGATTCAAAAGCATGGATTTCCCTTTCCCTGTCACAGATCATCCTGACTGCCACGGACTGAACCCGGCCGGCGCTTAAACCACCCCTCTTCAGCCTGGACCATAAAAGGGGTGAGATCTGGTATCCAACCAGACGATCCAGGATTCTCCTGGCCTGCTGGGACTCGAATTTATCCCTATTTAGGCCCTGTGGCGAGGAAACCGCCTCACGGATGGCCCTGGCAGTAAGCTCATTGAAAAGGACCCTGTATATCTTGAATTCCCCATTTTTTAGCTCCTCCGCGATATGCCAGGCAATCGCCTCTCCTTCCCTGTCGGGATCCGGTGCCAGGTAGACGGCCTCCGCCTTCTTCCCAGCTGCCTTCAAGTCCCTGAGAATTTTGCCCTTTCCCTTAATGGTGACATACTGGGGCTTAAACCCGTTTTCTATGTCCACCCCTAAACTGCTGACCGGGAGATCTTTGAGGTGCCCCACCGAGGCCATGATCATAAAGTCCGGTCCCAGATATCTCTTAATGGTTCTGGCCTTGGCAGGAGATTCAATAATGAGCAGGTTTTTCGCCATTTTTTCTACTTTCAATTATCCAATTATTACCTTACAAACATTTTACCTGGAAGCTGCCTTACAAGCCCTTTCAACTCCATTCTCATAAGGATACCGAGGACTTCACCGGCATTCAAATCCCCCAACCTGACGATTTCATCAATATGTACGGGGTAACCCTCTATAATCTCATAAATCTTCCTTTCAGACTCATCCATATCCGGCGTGGCTTTAGAGACGTTTTTCGGAAAACCGCTTGCTTGGAAAGACATCTGTTTGAGCCCCAGTTCTCCGAGTATATCATCGGAATTTTCTACCAGTCTTGCACCCTGCTTGATCAGGAAATGGGTCCCTGTGCTTTTAAAGGAATCAATACTCCCCGGAACAGCGAATACCTCACGCCCCTGATCAAGTGCCAGTGAGGCCGTAATCAAAGAACCACTCTTTTTGGTAGCCTCTACAACAACAACCCCCCTGCTCAGACCACTTATAATCCGGTTTCGTATAGGAAAATTCCTGGGTTCCGGAGGACTGCCCAGGGGAAATTCAGAGATGACGGCACCACTTTCCGTTATCTGATTGAAAAGCTTCCTGTTCGGTCTCGGGTATACCACATCGACCCCCGTTCCCATAACCGCTATTGTAAAGCCTTTGCCCCTAAGGCAACCCCTGTGGGAGGCGGAATCTATCCCCCTTGCCAGCCCGCTAACCACACCGACCCTGCATGTTGCTAGACCCTCGCCAATATTTTCCGCCGCCTTGAGCCCATAATGGCTGGCATTTCTCGATCCCACAACGGCAATAAAAGTCTTGTTGGCCGGGATGTCTTTCCCTTTTATATATAGAAGCATGGGGGGGTCATAAATCTCTTTTAGAATGCCCGGGTAGGAGGGATGCATGAATGTCATTATCCGGGCATTGCATTTTTCCGCTTTCCTGAGTTCCTCTTCAGGGTCTGAGATAAACTTCCTGTTCGCAATCCCTCGGGCGGTTTCCTTGCGTATCCCCTCCACCTCTGCCAACTCTGATAGACTTGCCTTAAAGACGGCTTCGGGATTACCGAATTTTGCCAGCAGATTTTTGAAGGCAATATTGCCCAGGCCCGGAATCATATAAAGGGCCATCCAGTGGTATGTTTCATCCAGACATGTTTTCATGAAAAAACGAAAAATATTGCAGTGCCCTGTACAAGATGCGGAACTACAAATGTAAGGGTTTTTTGACTTTTTAAGCGCTATTTAACGTCTTAATGGCAGAAACCGGTTGCTTCAATGGTTTCTGAGCCGGGTTGGCGCGAATATAAAACAGAGTGAGACGGGTTAGTCAAGCTTTTTCTTTAAAGACCTCAACCGCGCTGGCTCACGATTAGGCTGATCCGAAAGGATTCACCCATGGCCTGCCAGCAGCCCGCCTGCCGTATTTCGCAGTTACGGCAGGTGGACCCTACAATACGAAATTTTTTCAAAACGCTAAATTTTTATAAAAGTTTAAACACAGGACTTGATCTTTTTGATTAGTTATTTTAAAAATCCATTTACAAAATCAACTTTTTGTTAAATAAAGGAGACCCTTTGTCTATTCAACCGGAATACATTGGTATTATAAATGCCTATTTACGAATATGAATCCGTTGAACCGGGAAAGGGATGCGAAAAATGCGCAACCCGCTTTGAGGTTATTCAAAAAATCCATGAAGCGCCACTTTCGGACTGCCCAAACTGCGGCCGCAAGGTTAAGAAAGTTATATCCAGGTGCCGGGCGGCAATAATTGAAACGCATGATGAATATGCCAGAACCGAAAGGAAAATCAGCGAATATGAAAAAAAGGGCATGTGGAGCCATGCCGCCGAAATGGCGGACAAGCATTCGGAAAAATTTAAGGACAGGGGAGCCAAAACAAGGGCCCTTGAAAATTACAAGAAGGCAGGATACGATTTAAATCTCTTGGAAAAACATGACAAGACAGATGACTAATAATGTCTTATATCGCAAATTGGCACATTTGAAACTTATTAGGTCTACAGGTTTATGAAGAGCCTGTGTTTGGAATCGGTCTCAAGCCTGCCCGCAGGAAGGCAGGCGGGGTTTAAGGCACAAAGTTACCTTGCCCTGTGTCCGGGGTGGTCATGATTTTTTGGTTTGGCAATATGTAATACGAACCAATAGTTCCCACCGGAAAACGCCGGGGGACATTTTAAGGAGGGTTAGCTTTATGATTAGAGTTAAAAAGGACGGTTTTTACTTGTTTAAGTTCACAGTCTTTTTGGCGGTCGGCGTATTTTTGATTTTCTCAGGTACCTCGGCATCTGAAGAAACAAAGAAAGAATTGCCTGAGCGAGGCATCTCCGTCTCGCCCGAATACACGGGCGTAATTGTTTTGCAGGAGGAAGATGTCAGTATAGACCTGATCGTAACCAATCGCGGACGACGAGACGAGAATATCGACCTAACGGTCACGAATATTCCAAAAGGTTGGAAAGCCTGGGTTAAGACCTATAACTTCGGTATTACCGGCGTCCATGTGGAAAGCGATAAATCCAAGAACCTGACGCTTCGCGCTGAGCCCGATGAGGATCTGGCACCCGGCAAGTACAAATTTGGCATTGAGGCAAAAACTGCTGACGGAAAGCTGACTTCAATAAGCCAGGTGACAGTTACCGTCAATAAGAAAAAAAAGGAGAAAAAAGCCAAAGGAATCAATATTATTACCTCTTATCCGGTCCTGAGGGGCCCTACCGACGCCAAATTCGAGTTTTCCTTAGAAGTTGAAAACAAACTGGACAAGGATAGTATCTTTAATCTCACCTTTCAGGGACCGGAAGACTGGGATATCAATTTCAAACCCGCCTATGAAGAAAAACACATCTCCAGTCTGAGGTTGAAAGCGGGCCAGAGCCAGACCGTAGCTGTTGAAGTAAAGCCCTATCCCTTTGCAAAACCTGACGAGTACCCGGTACTGGTGAAAGTGAATTCTCCCGAGGCCGTAGGAGAAGTCCAGCTGATGGTGGTACTGACCGGGACCTATAAGCTGGATGCAGGCACTGCTAATGGCCTTCTTTCATTGAATGCCGTAAGAGGCAAAAAGGCCAACCTTTCTGTTTATGTTAAAAACAGCGGTTCCGGTACATTGACCAATTTACAATTCCTTTCGTTTAAACCCGAAAACTGGAAGGCGGAATTCACCCCTGAAAAAATTGAAGCCCTAGCACCAGGCGAATTAAAACAGGTCGAGGTCTCAATCACCCCAAGAGATGAAGCATTGGTGGGGGATTATTCCGTAGGACTCTCCGCAGAGGCAGGCAAAATTTCCAAAACCCTTGAACTGAGGGTCACCGTAAAAGCCTCCACTGCATGGGGGTGGATAGGAATGGGGATCATTGTCCTGGTCATGGCAGGCCTTGTGTTCCTCTTCATCAAATTAGGAAGGCGCTGATATGGATGCCGATACAATTATCGAAACGGTAAATCTCACAAAAAAATACAAACAGTATGAAGCCGTTAGCAACCTGAACCTCAAGGTGAAAGAGGGTGAAATTTTCGGATTTCTGGGTCCAAACGGCGCAGGCAAAAGCACAACTCTGCTCATGCTGCTCGGACTGAGTCAGCCCTCAGGTGGCTCTGCAAAAATCTGCGGACTGGACCCTTTAAGAAAGGCCAAGGAGGTAAAGCGTGTTGTCGGTTATCTCCCTGAAAATGTCGGCTTTTACAGTGATCTGGACGCAGTTCAAAGCCTGGAATACGTGGCAAGCCTGAACGGGATTCAAAAGAACAAGATAGCGGAGAAAACCGATGAATTGCTTGAACTGGTAGGAATCACACAGGATGCACACAAAAAAATAGGGGCATTTTCCAGGGGAATGAAGCAACGTCTGGGCATCGCGGAGGTTCTTATTAAGGAACCCAGCATACTCTTCCTTGACGAACTCACCCTTGGATTGGATCCCGAAGGCGCACTTCGTCTGATTGACCTCATCCATTCATTAAACCTGGACAGGAAAATCACCGTACTTCTCTGTTCCCACAATCTTCACCAAGTACAAAGGATATCCAATCGTGTGGGTATTATGTTAAACGGAAAGATGATTGCCGAGGGGTCCATTGATTCACTGGCAAAGGAAAAATTCGGGGTTGGTGAAACGGAGTATTCCTTGGAAGAAATCTATATGAAATATTTCCAGGAGGTATGAACATGTCGGGCCTTTTTGTTGTCTTTAAAAAGGAACTTTGCGATCACTTCAGCAGCTACCGGTTTGTAATCCTTTTTGCCCTTATTGCAATGGTCAGTTTCATTACCAGTTACATGGCCGGGCTCCACATGAAAGGGAATCTTGAGGCACTCGCCAAGACCAGATTTCCCTTTCTCATGCTTTTCAGTTCACCGGGCGCGCTGTTCTCTATGATCCAGTTCGTGGCCTTCTTCGGGCCTCTTATTGGACTGATCCTTGGCTTTGATTCAATAAACCGAGAGAGGGCCCAGGGCACACTCATTAAACTGGTTTCCCAGCCCATTTACCGCGACGCTGTCATCAACGGGAAATTTTTAGCGGGCGTAGCCACAATCAGCGTCTTGTTAGTCTCGGTAGTTCTGGTCATTTCAGGTTTCGGCCTTGCCCTTGTGGGGGTTGTTCCCGGAGTAGAGGAGATCTGGCGACTCTTAATCTACGTCCTTATCAGCATTTTCTACATCTCCTTCTGGCTCGGGATTTCAATCCTTTTTTCTATTTTTTTCAAAGGTATAGCTACATCTGCGCTGGCATCGGTGGCCCTCTGGATATTCCTTTCTTTTTTCGTATCCTTGGGTGCGGAGGTGGCGGCCAATGCGGTGGCCCCAGCGGACAGTAAGAACCAGACCAAGCCTGAACTTATTGTAAAAAACATGCGGATAAAGGAAACGGTTTCGCTCTCATCCCCAATGGTACTCTATTCCAAAGCCACGGAAACCATCATTAATCCTATGCGCAAGACAACGGGATCTTTTATCATGATGGGTCCCATGGAGGAACTCCTGTCGTCGAGATTTCAGAACCCTCTTACTCTGGGCCAGAGCATGATCGTTGTCTTTCCGCATATTACGACACTTATTGCCATAACACTGATCTGCTTTGCTATTTCGTATCTGGTATTTATAAAACAGGAAATCAGGACATAAACGGGATTCGGAAAGGGCAATTAGCCTGTGGCACTTTAGTCGCTCCACCTCATTTTAATAACTTGCGCCAAGGAGGTTTCCGCTTATGAAGATTGAGGAAATGATTTCAGGCAAGAACGACAATGAAGAAATCATTATCGAGGGGATCAAGATACATGTCTCTGCCTTAAAAAACTTCATGAAAGAAGGTTACGAGCACCTGTTGCCATACAGGGAGGAAAAGACCCTCTCCTTATGGGGCAAAACATGTACAGGCTGTTTCACCGAGCAGGAGCTTCGTGAGAAGGCTTAATCAGGACGAATCTGATATACTTCCCCTCAGGGTCAACAGTGGTCATCCATTCATGCTCTTCTTGGAATTCCTGCCAGATAAGAGATAAGGTGTCCTTTAGGGTCGAGGCAGTCTCAGGCTCAAAATCGTGAGCATAAGCCATATAATACGCGATAAAAACCTCTTCAAACCCGGCCATCCGGAATGGAGGTTTTTTTTCGTTCGCCCTGAGCAGGCCGAAGAATTCCTTTACCTGCATGTAAGAAATACCGGAAAAACATGGCTCCAGTTTCAACAAATGCCTGGCCCAAAGGTTGAAAAGAAACTGGTGAAACGTCAGCCCGGAACTTTGAGCCTTATCCTTTTTAAACAGATACAGTCCTGCCAGACGCCCAAAAAGCCTGTCCAGAACCATCATGCGCTGTAAAAGCCTGTGACACTCATCTAATTCCGAAAGCTTTTCAAAATCCCTATATTCTTCTCCTTTTTCCAGGCCTATATAGAGGCGGGGTTTCTCTTCCATTGCACCTGCCAGGGTCCCCCCCCACCAATCCCCCCAAAAATCGAATTTTAGGCCCTGCCCCTCAAACCAGCTCTTTTTTATCCAGCCCTCAGTTTCCCACTTCAGTTCAAGCGCCAGTCCGAAACCTACCTGAAAAAGGGACGTTAAAGAGTTGTTTCTCAAAATCTCCTCAGCCAAAAAAACATCCGTTCCACACAGCCTCTCCAAGGCGATATTCGAATACCCGGATGCCTTTCTGCAGGTCTTGACCAAAATTTCCAAATCATTGCTCAGAAGTCCATCGGCGGAAAGGATCTGGTTGCAGAGCCCGGCAAACTCAAGAGCAATTCTGTCCAGCAAAATGCCATTGGTAATCCTTGAAATTGTTACTGCCAAGAGGTCCTCACTCGTAGCATGATAAAGAGGCGAAACAGGGACCAATCCTCGGTCTGATTCATCAAGTAATAATGCTTTTGATTCCTTTGATGTTTGGCCAACGTGCACAGCTTCAGGATCCAAAGGGGAGTAGACGGACAGGGCCTCCTCAAATGGAAGAAAACCATGTTCAGCCAAGCGCATATTCTTCAACCGGTACATCTCTTCTTCTATTTCCGCAGGAAGTACGCCTATAAGCCCCAAAAGCAGGGCGTGGTAACGTTTAAGGTCTTCATCTGCTATTGTTCGTAAAAGATTCTTTATTGAATCTGTCTTTATATTATCGATCGCTTTTACAAAATAAAGACCGTCAAACGTGAAAAAACCCTGATCAAGATCATAAATCTCATCCTCCTTTTTGATCTCAACCTGTATGCTTTTACTGAAGAAATAATAGGCAAGGGTCTGACCTTCATTGAATAACCACCTGGCAAGCCTTTCGTGATCAGCCAGATGAAGCCTGTCCAGCCATCTGTAGGCCTGCTCCATATACATGCGGTCTTTGCTCCATAATTCCAGGTCCAGGACATACTCCCATTGTTCTTCGGACGCCAATTCCAAGAGTGGCAAGCAATCATTATCACCGATCTTCTTTACCAGCCAGAAAAAATCCTCACCCGGCAATTCTTGAATCAATTGGCTAGGACGGTCATGTTCCAGGATTCGATTTAAGACCTCCTTCCCCGAAAGCGGGTAAAATTCCGTTAGGGTATTTCGCTGTGAAACAAAGATAGATTTTTGATCCACGTTACCTGAAGTTTTTGGTTTACCAGATGACTTTTTCACTATTAATAACCTCGATTCACATTCCCACAAAAAACACGATGCTTATGCTTTTTGAAAAAATCAATATTCATTATAGGGCGATAGGGGTCTCTTTTCAAAGGTCTTATCACAAATTCTGCTGAGTTTATCCGCCTCCGGAGGAATAGTCGAACGCCCCCAGACCCGCAAATATGCACCCAAATCCTTGCACCCTTGGCACTAATATATAAAACCGCCGACCCGCTTGCGGGGACTGAGCGGAGCGAAGCGAGGTCGAAGAAATGATTTCAGCATTACATCTCACTCTCCTTTCCGGTTGAATGTGAAGAGAAAAACTCTTTGATATTATTTGCAAAACCCGTCTGAGTGTCAAGTATAAGATATACAAAAGCAGTATTGCGTTCAAATTCCATATTATCTATCCATTCCCACATCCGGGCTGCGCTTCAATTTCAGTCACGCATTTGCGTAACGACTGAATCGCTTTCTGCCAATTTTTTAACTTCCTTATAGGTCTAAAGATATGCTATTAGAAAAATCATAAAATCACTATTTTCGAGGGAGCCATGGTTGATCTAATTGTAAAAGGCGGCATTTTCATGTATCCTATTATTTTCTGTTCTATTGTGGCACTGGCCGTTTTCTTGGAGCGCCTTTGGGTCCTGAAACGAAACCACATCATTCCTAAAAAATTTATCCTTCAGGTGGAAGAACTACTGCTAAAGCGGAAAATTTCAGAAGCAATCTCTCTTTGCCAGAATGATATGTCTTCAATTGCAAAAATATTTATGGCCGGTTTAAGCAACACGCAAAAAGGTATGTGGCTTGTCAAGGAGGCTGTCGAAGAAAGGGGGAGCCGGGAAGCAACAATTCTTGAGAGAAATGTGGATATCCTCTCCACCATTGCTAATCTGACCCCCCTTCTGGGACTTCTGGGTACGGTCTCCGGGATGATTAAAACCTTTAATGCTATCTCGGTACAGGGCATTGGTAACCCTGCTCCTCTTGCAGGAGGAATTGCAGAGGCCCTGATTACAACTGCGACCGGCCTTTGCGTTGCCATACCTACCCTGGTCTGCTACCGGGTTTTGAAGGATAAGGCCAGCACCCTTATTTTCGAGATGGAAGAAAGTTCCATCAGGCTTTTGGAGCTTATAGAACAAGACCGCAAGATAGAGTGGGGTGGGCTATGAAATTCAGAAAATCCAGGAAGGAAGAATCAAGGCTGGGAATTACACCTCTCATAGACATCGTCTTTCTTCTCTTGATCTTTTTCATGTTGACCTCTCACTTTCACATTGCTTCGGGGGTTCCTATAAGGCTGCCCAAAATAACCCAGAAAGACTACGACAGTAAAGGCCATAAAATCACGCTGGTAATTGACAGGTCGGGAAGGATCTACCTTAAAGGGAAAAAAATCGACCTTAAGCAGCTCGGGCGAGAGATGGAAAGCCTTGTAAAAAAAGACGACAGGGTTCATTTGCTCTTGGAGGCCGATAAAGATGTCAGCCACGGAAGGGTTGTCGATGTGATGGACCTTGCCAAAAGGGCCGGGGTGTCTTCTATTATTATTGCGGCTAATTGGGAGCCAAAAAAGGTATTTTAAGTTGAATTCCAAAAAGGGGAAATTCTGGAAACTCCCATTAATTATCCTCTGTTTTTTAGGAGCCATAGTGGCCTGGCTGGCCTTTGGCGAGCGCGGTTTTTTGCACCTTTATAACGCCGAAATGGAACGCCAGACCCATATTGATAGAATACGCCGACTTGCTGCAGAAAACCGGGCGCTTCTGGAAGAGATCAACCGTCTTCGTACCGATATAGAATACGCAGAGTCAGTGGCCAGAAGGGAACTCAACCTGATTAAGGAAAACGAAGTTATCTACAGGTTTAAGAAGAAAAAACCCGACGACAGAATCGTCGGAACGATACCGCCAAAACCAAAAAACGCTGGAGAGAACCGGAAAATCCAAAAGGAGGAAAGGCACGATGGGGGAATCAAATGAACTTTTTACCCGAATATTAGACAGTGGACCTTCTCAGAGCACCCTCTTCCTGCTCCTTACCGAAATGAAAAAACAGGGGCAAACCGATGATGTAATACGGGAATGCGTCAAAGCCTTGAATGTTTATCCCGACGACTATCGACTTCGGCGTCTGTTGGCCGAGTGTTACTTGGATGCCGGCTTAATTGATCAGTCCGAGAAAGAGATGGAAAAGGTTGCGTCTCATATCGAGCATTTGATTCCTGTTTACAAAATTCAGGCAGAAGGCTATGCCCGGCAGGGCAGAGTAAAAGAGGCTGCTGAAGCACTGAAAAAATATCTGTCTCACCGGCCGAATGATATGGAAGCCCTCGCCCTCCAAGACAGGATAAAACCCGAACAACAAAAACCAACGCCCAAGGTCTTGGAACCCCTGAAGGATGTGGTAGAGGAGGATGAAGATACGGGGTTGTTCCCTGAACTGGCAACACCTACACTTGCGGAAATTTATTATAACCAGGGTTTGATCCAGGAAGCCATAAACACATATAGAAGTATTCTCTCTGCCGACCCTGGTGATGAAGCCGCCGCAAAACGCATAAAGGAGTTAATGGCGGTCGCTGAAGGGGAAGCAGACACCCCGATTACCGGTGAGGATATTATAAGAGAAAGAAAAAAGAAGATGCTCGGAATTCTGGAAGGGTGGCTGGCCAGAATCCAGGAGTCAAGCTATGCCAGATGAGAGACCACCATTTAACTTCATGGCTACCGGCGTGGGGAGTGTCCCGTTTGAAGACGTTGAAAAAACATGTTCCGACATTTTGGAACACCTTCCGCTGATACCCTTCTGGCCTCAATTTGTAAAACGCACTTACCTGGAAGACATGAAGATCCAGTATAGTGAAGGCCTGCCTTTTTTAGAAATAGTCGAAAAAAAACGATCCCTTGTAGTTTCACAAACAAAAAATGTCGAATCGGAACTTGCCACCTTTTACGAACATTTCATGGCTCAGGACATTGATTACTTTGCCATAACTAAAAGCTATGCTATTGGCCTTTTTGCCCTTTTGGATATAATTGACCGGAGCGGATTTCACGGTGCTTATATCAAGGGTCAATCTACAGGTCCTATCACATTCGCAGCAGGTATCACCGACACAAACGGCAATTCGGTACTTCACAACCCGGAAATACTGGAGGCCGTTGTAAGAGGTGTCTCAATAAAGGCACTCTGGCAGGTACGTGAAATTGAAAAATCCGGTAATAAGACGATCATCTTCTTAGACGAACCCTACCTTTCAGGCTTCGGATCAGCCTTTACACCAATAGAGCGCCGTGAGGTCATTGAAAATCTGCGCACCGTTATTAATTACCTGAGGGAGAATTCCGAAACCCTTATTGGTATTCACTGCTGCGGAAACACTGACTGGTCAATGATCATAGAGGCCGGGCCTGACATAATCAACTTTGATGCATCCGAGTATATGGATTATTTTCTCCTGTATCCCGATGATATTGTGCGCTTTCTCAAGGAGGGCGGAATAATAGCCTGGGGAATTATACCTACAGCCAACTTCACGGGGAAAGAAACGGCCGAGGCCCTCTTTTCAAGACTTCAGAAGGGTCTTGAACGTATTAATGAGTGGGGCATAGACGCCCGCCTGCTCGCCGAAAGTTCCATTCTCACACCCGCCTGCGGCATGGGCACAATGACGTCTGAACATGCTGAAAAAGGCATGGAACTTTTGTCTCAATTATCTCAAAAATGCAGAGGATATTTAATTTGACGGACTCGTAAAAAGTCCGTCAATTTTATATATCTAAACTGATTATTTGTATCTCAAGCTCCCCCTAAAACCTTCCCATCCTATTGAGACAGTGATAGGCCACAATTCCCACGGTGGTAGAGAGATTCAGGCTTCGCACCTTTCCCCAGATGGGTACTGAATAACATGGATAGGACTCTCGAATGTTGGACGGCAATCCCAGGGTCTCCTGCCCGAACAGCAGATAGTCGCCTTGCTTTACCCTTGCTTCCGTGTAGTACCGTGACGCATGCCGGCTGAATACGAAAAGATTCCTCTTTACATCCATGTTTTCCAGAAATGATTCGAAATCGAGATGATGGCGAACATCGACCTCATGCCAGTAATCCAAACCTGCCCTTCTCAGGTGTTTGTCATCTACTTCGAAACCCAGGGGATAAATCAGGTGCAGTGGTATTTCGGCAGCCCCGCACAGTCGCGCAATATTTCCTGTGTTGGCCGGAATCTCCGGCCGGTAAAGCACAACATTGAGGTGGGGATCTTCAATTATCCGGTGTTTGATCTTGGTGATATCGCGGTGCATGTTAAAGGACTTTGTTCCCAACTACGGGCACCGTGGCTTTGAGGGCTCTTCGAAGGGACGCATCTTCCGGATCAAATCTCCTCCGATTTGTACTGCGGCCCGAGTCGGGCCTGCAATGCAACGGTCCAATGGTATCCATTACCTTCTATTCCAGCAGGCCCTAGCGAGGGCCGCTTACCACAGTAGGAGTAGATGTGTCCTGGAGAAGAATGCCATGCCGAAACTAGTCGGGACATGGCGATCTCTTTTCAAATTGCGCATTCAAACTTCTGCCGAAAAAGTCGAACGCCCCCATTCCCGCAAACAAACGGCCTGGAGCGGATATTAAAGACCAAGGCCACGACAAAGACTCCCTTCAGGGGCTGTGCTAGGATAAGACCTCAGCCTCATTAATATTCCGCAAAGGATCAGCCTATGCCGCTTTTGAAAACAGACCCCCATGTCCCTGCTTTTACTGTCCCATTAAGGGAGGCGTAGGTATGGGGCTCTTCGAAAGGACGCATGTCCATCCAGAAACAGAATGTTTCTGGATGGAGCTTTCAGCGGTCAGCGATCAGCACTCGGCCAATCCCCTATCTTTATTTCCTTTGCTGCCTGCTGAATGCTGATTGCCGATAGCTCGCCTGTCCTGGAGAAAAGTGCCATGCCGAGCCTTGACCGGCGGTTCCGATAAACGCAACATCGCCCATTTTCACTTTCGTGACTTTTCATAATAAGGCAGGGCTTCCGGAATAAACTGCTTGATCTGGTCTATCCTCCCCTCAGTAGCGGGGTGTGTGGATAGGAATTCAGGGGGTCGGGCCCCTCCATGCTTCATCATTCTTTCCCAAAAAGGAACAGCCGCTCTCGGATCATAACCTGCCCTGGCCATTAGTGTTAAACCTATTCTATCAGCCTCGTACTCATGGACACGACTGTAAGGTAGCAGAATACCGACGCTGGCCCCCACGCCGAACGCTGCCATAAAAAGGTTTTGGGTAGTGGAAGGCTTCTCTCTCAAAGCCACGGCCAGCGCTATCCCTCCCATGCTCACAAGAAGGCCTTGACTCACCCGTTCGCTTCCATGCCTTGCTAAGGCATGGGCAACCTCATGACCCATTACAACCGCAAGACCGGTTTCGTCCCTGGTGTATGGAAGTATCCCCGTGTAAACCGCAACCTTCCCCCCCGGCATGCACCAGGCATTGACCATCTTGTCATCTTCAATCAGGTTAAACTCCCACTGGTAATCCTTAATTGTATGCTCAAGCCCTGAATCCCTTAGAAATGCCTCCGCCGCCCCGGAAATCCGTTTTCCAACCCTTTGAACCATGTTCACCTTTTCTTGATCCCTTGAAAGCTTGGCTTCCTTAAGGACCTTGTCATATTGCTGGAGGCTCAGGGTTAGCATTTGCGATTGAGGCACAAGGTGAATGCCTTTTCTCTGGGTAAGAGGGACCTCCGCACACCCTATGAGAAGCGGCAGGATTGTTACTGTTAACAGGAATGCTCTTGCAGATTTTGTCATGATAAAATCACCCCCCTGTCAGAAAGGTCTCATGGCACCGCAATCGGGGCACTGCCAGCTAATACCGCTGCATGTCAATCCCCACATATTTTCCTCCATACATTTATTGCAAATCTGAAATCCGCAGGGACAGGTCCAGCAAAAAGGCTGTTTCTTTCCGCAGCAGCTGCAAACATATTCCCTTTTAACGCGTTTTCTTTTGCTGGCCTTCTCCTTTTCCATTTAAAAACTGCTCGAAAAAGCTTGCGTCAACGGATATAGATGCACCACCACTACAACTCAACTATCGGTCCGGGTTCATCCTGCTTGCTGATCAGAAGCCTGGTATTATCAAGACCGCATTTGCCCAAGGCTTTTACCGCTTCTTGGCGGGCCTTTTCCGGTTCATTATTGGTTTCACTCAAGTGGGCAAGAACCACAACTCTCAGGTCATCGTGGGAAACAGCACGAAGAAGATCTCCTGCCTGCTCATTTGACAGATGGCCGTCCTGTCCCTTTATCCTCCTTTGAAGATCCAGTGGGTAAGGTCCATTATCCAGCATCTCCTGATCATAGTTAAATTCGATAATCAGGGCTTGACATCCTTTCAACCGGTCCTCCACAAGCCTTGTGCTCCTCCCAAGATCTGTAACCATACCGATTCTTGTGCCATTAGTGATTGAAGACCCCATTAGGGAAGTAAAAACAAGCCCGAAAGGATCGGATGCATCGTGGCACTTTGTGAAGGTCTCTATACCAAGGTCCCCGATTACCAGTGTTTGTCCTGTTTGAAAGATTACCGGTCTTGCGAGGTTCCCCAGCGTCTTGAGGCCTCTTATTAAAGTCTTGTTGTTAATATAGACGGGTAGATCATAGCGTCGAGATAAAGGCCCTGCGCCCCTAATATGATCCCCATGCTCATGTGTTATAACAAGAGCATCAAGACTTTCCGGCTCAATCCCCACCGACCTGAGACGTCGCTCGATCTCGCTGCAACTCACGCCGGCATCAACTATGAGCTTCGCATTTTCAGTCTCGACGTAACAGGCGTTTCCTCCACTGCCTGAAGCCAGAACAGAAAATCTTATTGTGTTTTTCATATAATACCAGTGTGTCCGAAGCCCCCTTTTCCCCTGGATGTTTCATCAAGATCATGTACCTCTTCAAAATCTGCCTGATACACCCTGGATATGATCATCTGGGCTATACGATCCCCTCTTTTTACAATGAACGATTCAGGACCCCAGTTTACCATAATAATACCTATTTCTCCTCTGTAATCTGAATCAATCGTCCCCGGGGAATTTACCATGCCTATACCGTATCTAAATGCCAGCCCGCTTCGAGGACGAATCTGAGCCTCATATCCAGGGGGAATAGACAAAACCAATCCTGTAGGAATAAGCCTTATATCACCCGGCATGAGAGAAATAGGCTCTTTAACAGCCGCCCTGATATCCATACCGGAAGAGCCTTCTGATTCGTACGCGGGCAAGGGAATGTCTTCGTTGTCTTTAAAACGCCTTATTTTGATGTGTATTCTGTCCAATAGTTGACAACCGTGCAAAAAGTCGCTTCGCGCCTTTTTACTCCGCGGAGGAGGGCTACCCCTCCCCCGCCATTTGAATTAAATTCAAATGGTTCCACCTCCACCCCAGTCCGGGGCTTAACCGCCCTCGGAACGTTGATGGACTTTTTGCGAGTCCATCAATACTTAATTCGTAACACTTCAAGGATTTCATAACCCTCTCATAGTAACAGTTGCTATTTGTTATTGTTCTTATTGGGCATACACTTCCCAAATAAACTGAAATTTCAGTTCATCACCTATTTCATTCTATAATGTCGACCCACAGATTTTTATTTGGAACCTAAAATACGATATTGCTCTTATCAATATCCTCTTCTCTAATTGGGCCGAGTGCTGCAAAAGAAACTTTACCGCCCTCAAATGTTCGGCCGGCGATCTCGACTACTTCGTCAACGTTAACACGTTCCAGATTAGAGATCAGCTCATCATAACCCACATATCTACCGAAGAAGATTTCGTTTTTCGCAACACGCATCATACGGTTATCAGCACTCTCGGATGCCAGATAGATGCTGCCTATCAGATGGTCTTTGGCCGCGGTCAGATCCGATTTGGTCAGCTCCCCTCTGCTTATTTTTTTGATCTCGGCCTGAATCGTCTCCAGGACAGGATTCACATTCTGAAAATCAGTCGCAGCATAAACGCCCAAAAAGCCGGTATCCACATACGCTGAAAGAAATGAGTATACAGAATAGGCAAGTCCAAGGTTTTCCCTTATTTCCTGAAACAGGCGGGAACTCATGTTGCCCCCGAGGATTGTATTAAAAATGGCGCAGGCAAATCGCCTGTCACTTGTTTGGGAGGGCGACTCTCCTCCCAAGCAGATATGTACTTGTTCCAATTCTTTGAAATTAACGGAAATGCCCCCGTTGGTTCGGGGAATACTTCTTTCGCAACTTGTTTCTCCTCCCCCTTGAGCGGACTCGAAGAGGGGTTCGAAGTAGGAAACCATTGGGTCATGATCTACATTACCGGCCGCCACCAATAGTATTTTCTCTGGCACATAATACTCTTTAATGTATTTGAGAATTGTTTCCTTACCAATTGCAGATACTGTTTCCAAGGTCCCCAGAGTAGACATTCCGATAGGGTGCCCTCCCCAGAAAAGCCGATTGAAAAGCACATGGATATTATCATCCGGTGCATCTTCCACCATGCTGATTTCCTGAAGAATCACCTGCCTCTCCCGTTCCATATCATTAACATCAAAAGAAGAATTTAGGAAAATATCAGAAAGAATACCAGCTAAGGTTGTGAAGTGCTTGCCGAGAACCCTGGCGTAAAAACAGGTGGTCTCTTTTCCCGTGAATGCATTGGACAGGCCTCCAATCACGTCCAATTCCTTGGCGATCTGAAGACTACTGCGATTCCGTGTCCCTTTAAAAATCATATGTTCTATAAAATGGCATATCCCATTCTCTTTTTTCAGTTCGTCACGGGAACCGGTATTCACCCAGATACCGAGCGAAACGGACTGCAGGTGTTCCAATTGCTCCGAAATAATCTTGACACCATTTTTTAATACTGTTTTTCTATACATTATCCAAGCTTTCGCCTAACGCAGCTTTGCGGGAAAGACGGATCTTTCCGTCAGCATTCACTTCCAGAACCTTTACGAGAACTTCATCTCCTTCATTGAGTATATCTGTAACCTTGTTAACCCTTTCTTTGTCCAGCTGTGATATATGAACAAGTCCGTCAGTTCCGGGAAATATCTCAACAAAAGCTCCGAAATCCATAATTTTTACCACTTTTCCCATATAAAGCTTGCCAACCTCCGCCTCCTGAAGAATTTCATTAATCATGTTGATAGCGGCATCAACACTTTCCTTGTCAGTTGAAGCAATGTTGACTTTTCCTTCATCATCCACATCAATTCTGCTGCCGGATGTATTCGTAATTTCCCTAATGGTCTTGCCCCCTGGACCGATAAGTACTCTGACCTTTTCGGGTTTAATCTGAATTGTAGTAATGGTAGGAGCGTACTCGGAAATTTCACTCCTTGGCCTGGCAATGGCCTCATTCATCTTGTCCAGGATAAAAAGCCTTCCTTCTCTTGCCTGGTCCAGGGCTTGTCGTAATATCTCCCTGGTAATTCCGTCTATCTTGATGTCCATCTGCAAAGCGGTTATACCGTCGCGCGTGCCGGTTACCTTGAAATCCATGTCACCGTAATGGTCTTCATCCCCTATAATATCGGTCAGCACAACCGTACTGTTTCCATCTGATACAAGTCCCATGGCCACGCCTGCAACCGAATCCTTAATCGGAACACCCGCATCCATGAGGGAAAGGCACGCCCCACAAACACTTGCCATCGAAGAAGAGCCGTTGGATTCAACGATCTCTGACACGACACGAACACAATAGCTAAATTCATCCTTTTTTGGCACCACCGGCAAGAGAGCACGCCGCGCAAGTGCCCCATGGCCTATTTCCCTGCGCCCTGGACCGCTGAGCCTTCTCGCCTCACCCACGCTGTATGGTGGAAAATTGTAATGGAGTATGAACG
>CAZENC010000005.1:0-26602 GCA_964513115.1 uncultured Desulfobacteraceae bacterium
ACGAAAAACAATTGATATAATAATAGCGACTTTCTGTATTATGGAAGGATTGACCCTGCTGTATGATGACCGTGATTTTGATCCTATGGTATCCCATTTCTCCCTGAAGACGCCTACACCATAATCGTTTAGCTATGCCTTCTTTTCAATTATGGCATTGATGTACGCTGAGCTATGCGACACCTGCTCATTAAGGCGCATTTTTTTGGTGGTGAGAACCCTTAAACCATTTGCGTGACTATACACAACACTATCACACGGTTGTCACTAAAATGAATGCGTGAAAAAAGGGGCAGCCGCAATGGGCTAACCCCTTGAATTTACTGGTAGCGGGGAGAGGATTCGAACCTCTGACCTTCGGGTTATGAGCCCGACGAGCTACCTGACTGCTCCACCCCGCGCAAGCTTTTAAACATATCATTTCAGATATTTTTGTCAAACAGAAAATCCACCATCTTTCTATAGGTCGCCTCAATTGGGCTTTGTTTATGTTCGTATTCAGGTGTTGTTGAAAGAGAAATGCTATGTTGACGGAAGATGGATAATAAATGTCGTCCCTTCGCCCGGCATGCTGACTGCGGAAATCTCGCCTTTATGGGCCTCAACGATCTTATAGGATATTGACAGGCCAAGTCCGGATCCCCTTTCTCTTGTCGTATAAAATGGCTCAAAGATGTGATCCAACCCTTCCTCACTGATGCCGATTCCATTGTCACGAATACGAATCTCTATACCATCGAATATTTTTTTTGTTGTTATCCTGATTTCCCCCCCATCCTCCATGGCTTGAACACCATTGGCGATAACGTTCATGAGTACCTGTTTCATTTTGTCTGGATCGCAGTTTGTCTCGCCCAGATCCGAATCCAGGTCTGACTCAAAGTAATATTTTTCAGAAGAATAGATTTCACCCATTATAATCAATATGTCCCGGATTACTGAATTGATGTCCGCAGGCCTTTTCATAAGCCTGTACTCTCTGGTAAAATCACCAAGATTTGCAACCAGATTTTCCAGCCTACTGACTTCATCAAAAATCATATTCAATTTCTGTGCGGCCTTTTCATCAGTTAAGCTCTTTTTTATCTGGTGGGAAAATCCCCCTATAATCATTAGGGGGTTCTTAATTTCATGGGCTACGTGCGCCACTGTCTTTCCCACAGCCGTAAGACGCTCGGATTGCAACAACTTTTTCTCCAGGTGTTTCAGCTCGGAAACATCCCTGATTATGGCTGTAAACGTGACCCTGCCCTGCATTTCGTGATGTGATAGTCCAAGTTCAATGGGAAACTCCTGTCCCCCCTTTCTCATGGCAGTAAGCGACAGGGTTTCTCCCATGATTTTTGAGGCTCTTGTTTCCATAAACCTTTTTACATACCTGTTATGGTCACCATATTGAAGAGGAATAAGGATACTGAGGTCTTTCCCAAGAACTTCCGACCTTGAATACCCGAATATCCGCTGGGCCGCATTGTTAAATAGTATAATCTTGTGTTCTTCATCTATGCTCAGGATCGCGTCTGTCGCTGTATCAAGTATGGCCCTGAATTTTTTCTGGGAGGCCTTCAGTTTTCTTACTAGATTCTGCTGTTCCGTCAAATCTCGTGAAATCTCCACGAATATATCAGGCGTAGCCCCACCGATAGCCACTGGATACATGATGCGGATCAGTTCTCTAACATCATCATCTTCCCGTTTCTGATGGTGACTAACCTCGACCCTTTCTCCTGTTTTCCTTGCTTTCTCAAGGGGGCAGACCTGGTTACCAAAGCTGCATGGACTGTCCGATCCGTATGTGACCCTGTGGCATTTTTCCCCCAGCACGTCTTCCCTTTTCAGGCCATAATGCTTGAGGAAAACCTTATTGACATTCTGGATAACAAAATCGGAATTAACGACCATAATCTCCTCGTTGATACCGTCAAAAAGAGTTTCCAGAAAGAGATTCCTGACCTTAATTTGCTCCATTTCATGCTCCTTCTGGGCCAGGATTTCCTTTAAGAAGTTGATTTCTTTAGTTAATTGCTTTTCTCTTTCTGTCTCCATGGTCATACTCCCAAACTTGATCACGGCCTGTTGATGGACTTTCAAATAACTTGAAAAGTTGTTTTCGGTTACAGTGCCGCAGCGCGGCATCACATAGCTTTTTACGAGTCCATCAAACTTGGACGGTAAAAGACATATTCAAAGGAAAGAATATCAAACATTTCATCAGTGCCTTTCCTGATGGCGCGGTAAAGCTCTTTCATGGTGCAGGCCTTCTTCAGATGAGCACGGTATTCGAATTCATTGAAATACTGTGAATCGATAGGGAGCAGGACCTGATCTACGGGCCCATACCAGTGAATGTTAAGTTCTTCTTTCATTGAGAATACCTTTTTGTACATTGCCCTTAAGAGGTCCGTCCTTAAAATCGGATTTACCTGATTGATCATACAGTCCATTAGCCCAATGAGATAATACACCTCTCTCATCTTTTTTTCATTTTTACGACAGGTGTACATGGCACGCATGGTATAGGCCAAGCCTCCCTTGAGGGCAAAATGGGAGGGGAGATGCTGGATGCCATTGCCTCCATTCCTGTAGATTTTCTCACGGTGGTATTCCAGTGTAGCAGCCTGGGATCTCAACATCTGAATGAAATGGGCTGTTTTCCAATAGGCCTTCCTGAATTCCCACGGTTTTGCAATAATCAGGTTGTCAGGTGATTTTTGTATCCTGCCCCGCAGGTCAATTATTTTACCCATCTTCATCTCGAACAGATTAGTATTCAGCTATAAGGTCTGTTAACGGATTTTCTTGGCTTCTTCAGTTTTTAATCTTTGGAGCCCTCAGGTAAAGCCCGCAGCTCCTTTTTGTGACTGATTGCTGAGCAATTATATCTTACCCGTTCATGGTCTGGGATGACATTTCTGATGCACATCTTTTAGCCGTTCTCTTGATACATGAGTGTAGATCTGAGTCGTTGAGATATCCGCATGTCCCAACATGACCTGAACCGACCTCAAATCAGCACCAGCATCCAATAGATGGCTGGCAAAAGAATGCCTGATGCTGTGTGGCGTCAGCTTTTTCTTTATAAGTGCCTGTCGCCCGTATTTTTTGATGATTTTCCAGAATCCCTGGCGGGTCATGGGACGGCCTCTAAGAGTTAGAAAAAGATATGGCGAATTTATAGCCTTTGTCAGCGTAAGCCTTGCGCCCGATAGATATTCTTTTACAGCAGCTATGGCCTTTTGGCCCATAGGAATCACTCTCTCTTTAGAACCTTTGCCCAGAGTTCTCACGTAACCAGCCTCAAGGTTAAGATCCTGTGTCTTAAGATTCACCAATTCAGAAACCCTTAATCCGGTAGCATATAGGATTTCCAGCATGGCCAGATCCCGCTGGCCTATAGGTCTGAAAACATCTGGCTGGGACAAGAGATGTTCAACATCTGCCTGGCTTAAGACCCCCGGTAATCTCATGGAGATGCGTGGGGTCTCAATGAGCCTCGTGGGGTTGTTCTTGATCTTTCCCTCTGAAACTAAAAAGCGGAAAAATGATCTGACAGCTGAGATGTTTCGGGCCACACTTCTGGATGAAAGACTCCTGCCAATTAGGCTTGTATATTCTGCGATCTGGGCATGAGAAATTTCAAGTGGCGAAAGTTCTTGCTTTCCCAAGAATTCAAAAAATCTCGTCAGATCCCTGCTATAAGCCAGGACAGTGTTATCCGCAACGCCCAGCTCTATCCTGAGATAGTTGATGAATTGATCTGCTAGTATGTCCATCTTAAAACTATACGCCTCGGGCGCAACTTATTTCAAATTTTCTTTATATGGCGAGACGTCTCATGCCAATTGCCACAAATATTTAGTAATGTTCATAAGTGATGGCTAAATGGTTCCAAGCACCTTTTCGGCGATGCCACTTTCCTCAAGGCGTTATCTATGTTCATAACCTCGTAAAAAGCTGTTTGCGCCTTTTTACTCGCCGGGGAAGGGCATCCCCTCCCCCGCCATCTGAAATAAATTCAAATGGTTCCACCCTCATCCTCCCGCTTTGTGGGATTGACGGACTTTTTGCAAGTCCATCAATGTTGATGCCAAAACTGCAAAAGTAGCCCCCAGTTTCTGCCTCCTGACCGGTTACATGAAGTCATAGAAGTGGTCATTTTTGGTAAGGATTCTCGGGCCGTTCTCCTCAATCACGACCATCTCTTCAAGCCTCACACCTCCTTTTCCAGGAATATAAATTCCCGGTTCCACAGTAACAATCATGCCTGTCTTAAGCTTCACCGGATTTATCGGCCCTAGCCTCGGTCGCTCGTGCGTGGCAAGTCCGACACCATGCCCAAGTGAATGAACAAAGTATTTTCCAAATCCTGCATCACCAATAACCTGTCTTGCGACAGCATCCGGGTGACTACTTTCAACTCCGGGACGGATATTTTCCAGGGCCGCCAACTGTGCCTGCCGGACAACCGCATAAATTTTTTTAAAATCAGGAATAGGGTTTCCCAAAAAAACCGTTCTGGTCATATCAGAACAATAACCCTCCAGTCTGACTCCTACGTCAAGAATGATGGGTTCTTTGGGTTTGATCTTACGTTCGGTGGGCACGGCATGGGGCAATGCACTATTGGGGCCGGATGCTACAATAGATGGAAAGGCAAGACCTTCAGATCCTGCATCACGAGCTAGCCCCTCAATCTGCCATGCTATTGTTTTTTCTGTTGTCCCAGTTTTTAGCCCGGCGATAACTTCATCCAAGACTGCCGATATCAAATCTGCGGAGGCTTCCATGGCTTTGATTTCAGCGGTATCTTTTACTTCCCGCATTTCCTCCAAAACGTCATTTGAAGGTATAAGGCGAATCGGAGGTGAGAAAGATCCCAGGCGTTCACTCAATTGATGATGGAGACTCCAAGACAAATAATCCTTTTCAAAGGCCAAATTTCTGATCTCCATCCCATTCACCAGTTCACAAAAGGGCTCGATTAAACCCTGTTTCAGGGTTTTAACCTCAAAATCAATCGCCTCACTTTCGGCCTCTGTTGTATATCTGGAGTCCGTTACAAGAACGGATCGGTCCTTGTTTATAAGGAGAGAGCCTGAAGATTCAGTAAACTGGGTGTCATTCGCCCTGAATCCCGAAAGATATCGCCTGTTTTCAGGCCGGATTATCCATGCCGTATCGGCAGGCATTTCCGCCAATCTTCGCCTCAGGTCTGTTACACGCTTGATAAATATAGTTCTATCCATCTGTTCCCAAAGTTATTCTAAATTTAATATCTACCGGACAATTCATGTCAGGCAAACTGTTTTAACGTTAGCTAAGGGTATTTTTTACAATATCTTAGCAGAGTCACACGATGATTGCAATTCTGTCAGGACAGGACTTCACATGGCTGTTGACAGATCCTGCAATGACCTGTTAGTAAAATTAGACAGTTAATACTGCGGGTATCGCGGAAAAAATGGATGACTGTCAAAATGAGTCAAGGAAAAATAATAGAATATATTAATCAAAGCCGTTTTATCTGCTGCGTTTGCCTGCAGGATAAAGGAAATAGGCTGCACCTGTTGACACCTTCAAATCGTGAGGTCAATCTTTCACCAAAAAGAGCCATTCTCATATCAGATTCAACCATGGATACAGTAAGGCCCAGGGAAGAACTTATAGAATTGCTGAAGCAAACAGACCAGAACAGAGAAAGATTAAAAGAACAGATTGACGTCAAAGAACTTTGGATGCTCGTCAACAATGAAAAGGAAAGTTTTAGCCACAAATACCTTGCTCAACTGGTTTTCGGGGAAATTGTTGCCGACGATCACATATCTGCTCTTGTGCGTGCCCTTTTCGAAAACCGAGTTTATTTCAAGATGAAAGACAGCCGCTTTTTGCCCAACTCGGAGGAAAAGGTTTATCAAATTATAAAGCAAAAAGAGGAAGAAGCCATAAGAGAACAAAAACTCAAGCAGGCAGGTGTCTGGCTCAAGGCTGTACAAGAAGGCAGTAATGCTGAAGGGCCTCCTTTTAGGGATGAGATCATTGATCTGCTTATTCAAATAGTGCTTTATGGAAGTGAAGCACAGGATTTCAAGTTTGGGAAGGAACTGCTGTTGCTGGCCGGTATATCCGATATCCGTGAGAGCAGAGACCTGCTCATCAAGCTGGGCGTGTGGGAAGAAGATGAAAACCTTGATCTCATAAGGTTAGGAGTTGAACCTTCCTTCACTAAAGAACAACTTGAAGAATCAGCTCGCCTTGTAAGGTCAGAAACAAACTTCGACGGGCGTGAGGATCTTAGAGATCTGCCGGCTTTAACAATAGACGGACCACTTACCCGTGACTATGACGATGCCCTTAGCATTGAAATGGTGGATGACGCGCTGCAAATCGGAATACACATTGCAGACGTGTCAGCGGCAATTTTACCAGATAGCCTCCTTGATCGTGAAGCCGCAGGAAGGGCTTCATCCCTTTTCCTTCCCTTTAGGCAGATACCCATGATCCCCCGGGAATTATCCCAGGACAACCTGAGCCTGAAAAAGGGATGTGACCGTCGAGTTATCTCCCTTTTGACCAGATTCGACAAAAGAGGTGCGTTGATTGACTACCGTTTTGTACCCGGTGTGATTCGCGTCCAGCGGCAGCTCATCTATGAAGAAGTCAATAAGACTCTGGGCGAGGAAGCCCTGCTAAAAGAAATGTATAGGGTAAGTCAATGTCTTCAGCAGGAAAGGATGAAGAGGGATGCACTGAGCCTTTCACTACCTGAACTGCACGTCAAATTGAATGATGATTTGTCCCTGTCGATTGAATCAGTTGATCAGAACACACCTTCCCGAATGATTGTGGCCGAATTTATGATACTCTATAACTGGCTGGCAGCCAGGTACTGCAGCGACAACCAAATCCCGATTCTTTTCAGAAGACAGCCGGAACCCAGCGAGAGGCTTTCCTTGGAGGAAACAGGATACGTTTATTACGTTTTCCAGCAACGTCGAAAGCTCAGCCCCCTTCAGATTGATACTTCCCCCGGACCCCACAGCGGTATTGGTCTGAACCTTTATACTAATGTGACCTCTCCGCTGCGAAGATACCTTGATTTGGTGATTCAACGTCAAATCGGGAGTTTTATTGCCGGAGACAAACCGGTTTACAGTAAGAAAGAACTTGAGGAGATCAGGGTATTCGTTGAGCCGGTAATAAGAAATCTTGCATTGGCGAGAAGAAACCGCCAGCGTTACTGGGTCCTCAAATTTTTGAGCCAGCATCAAGGGGAAAGATACAGGGCCGTTATCCTGGACGAACTCAAAAGCAAATATCGTATTGTTTTGAGTGATTTTTTCCTTGTGACGGAAATAAAGCGGCGAAACGGCAAAATTTTGGGTCCAGGGCAGGAGATCTTGGTAGAAGTAAAAAAGTCCGACCCCTGGGACGATGAACTCAAGCTCTCATATGTTGTTGGATGAATAGCTTTTGAGGTTCTAAAGGTCGTTAATCGAGACTAAAACTGATCTTGCCGAGTACAATCAGGTCTTTTTTGACAAGGGCCTCATATTTGTTTTTTTTTGCAGGATCTCTAAAGAACTTCCCAATGCTCTGTTTTTCACGCGCCCTGAGTTTATGTCCTTCAATACTCAGGTGAAATCCATTCTCGCCGTGGAGATTTGTCCTGACATCGTCCAGACATATTTCGTCCCTTGCCGATATTGGGAGAGTATCACCCGGTTTTAGTACCATGCGTGAACGATCGTTGACATTCAGGATCAAATAGTCGAATGAGGCTGGGCTCAGGCTCACATAAAACCTGCCTAAAATATGTGGACCATTAGAAGCCTCAATCCCGTATTTTCCCCCTTTTTTGTCCAGAGAATAGCGCCTCATGAGATCGGTCGCAGTATTGATGTCATACCCCCTGTCCTCGCCAGTATTGTTTTTCCAGTTGCCCACAAATCCCTTGAAGTTGATTTTCAGACCTGAAGGACAAAGGCATAAGGGGAGAATATCCACTATCTTCATGTGATCGCCTTTAACCAGCTGGAGCGTTTCTCCATCGGCCAGGAGAAATCTATTGCCCCTTGCCTCGACTACGAGGTATCTAGGCTTTGATGTCGGCTTCGGTTCCTCGGCTTCGATGGTGCGATTCCCGGATATCACGATCGGAATTTCAGCGAAGGTCTGGTTATCTTTCCTCACTATCAGGTGAGCATTTTTGGTAATAAAAATGTTTTTCCGAAAATCGTTGAGATCACCGTATCCCAGAATATCGAGGCTTAGTCCCCGTTCATAGTTAGCCTCAATATGGGATACATGAATGGAATCTCCTGAGCGGATATAAATAGTCTGCTTATCTTTTACCACCGTAGCGGTTTTTCCATTGATGGATAGAACCAGGTACTTTAAAACAGGCGGGTCCAGTGCGATTCCCGGATGTTCTGGAATAATGTCGAAGTGTTTCATGAAAGTGTTTATAATCAAATTGTGATACCGGACCTTAAGATCAATAGATGGCAAGAATTTAGAGGTCTCCACTCCAAAGGCGGGAATATGATGTTTTGTAAGGGCATAATAGGTGGCGGATTTCCTTTGTTGCTTGTGAGCACTATCCGGGTCTCCGGTTTTCGTGTTGTTGTAGTGAAATTTGTACAGCCCATTTTTAATATGGGAATTAACCTCTGCAATAACCTTTCGGGCCGTATTTCCAAGGTTTATCAATTGATCAGTCCCGGGGACGGCATAAATTTCGCAGTCAGAAATAATGGACTGGCCAAAACGCATTGGATTACGCCATTTGTCAATGTATTTGGGATAATAGTAGCCTGAACCGTCGTGCAGATTTAGAAGATAATCGCTCTGCCCGATCAATTTCTTGAGGATGGAGACAATTTTGTCTTCCATACTTTCGGTGGTGTCTTCATGGGTGAATTTTCTGTTCATATCACCGTGGGGGCCTCTTTTGTTCAAGAGTATGGAGTAGAAATTTGCCCTTGGAACGACGACAAGGTTACCCCTTTCAAGACTCATGTCAGCGTAAAGATCTGCGGACAAAAATCCCCCCGGTTCATTACCCTGGATGCCCCCGATCAACATAAGGGTTTTCCCAGGTTGCTTGCCGTAGATTTTATAAACGTTTAACTCATATGGGGTGTTGGGAAAGTAAACCAGGTGCTCTCGTTGTGCCATCGCAGGAGAGGGTAAAACAAAGAGAGGAATTTGAATCATGAGATATAGGATAAGGCAAAGGATAATTCGGAATGGCATAGAATTATGGAGCATTCTTCACCTCAAATTTCTTTTTGAGGAGCACTTTTCCGGATTGATCGTATACAAGAACCTCAATTGAAGAGGGAAATTCGATACTTGAGCTGAAGAAAAATTCCCCTTGAATAGTCTTGAAACGCTTGATCATGAAAAGCTGACCACGCTTATAATTAATGGGGATTCCGTTCCGCAGCGCCACTTTCGGGTATGTCCATAACTGCGGCGGGTCAGATTCTTTATTCGTGGCAATTATATGCACATATCCGTTTGCAGACTTATCTCCCTCATTCACGTTGATTAGGTTAAAGAAAACCGTCAATTTATTCTTGTCCCTTTTTATTTCCAGATTTTCTATGTCCACCGGTTTTTCCAGGGGGCCTTCCGTGACGTTTTTGGGAAAAGTGTCATCCGCCGAGAGGTCAGCATTTTCTTCCTGTACTTCTGTATCCGCGGGCTGCTCCACCTCTTCTTCAATACCAGTTTCTTGAGGATAAATATGGCTTTCCAATAGCGCCAAGTGCTGTTTGGACCTGTAGAGTTCTTTTTTTGCGCCTTCAATTTCATATTGAAGGCTTTCGAGCTGTCCTGTCAGGGCATTATTTGTCCACCGCTTTTCAAAGTAGTCATTAATAATTATAATGGAGACAACAATGTAGAATGCAAAAAACAAAAAACTCCAGGTCAAGAAACGGGATGAAATCTTGAAGCTCCTGACTTTGCCAAGATTTGCGACTATCATAATGGTTAGATCGGACGCTCGAGAGGGCTTTCGCTTTACGGTCTTGCCCTTACTGACAAGGGGCGCCACGTCTCTTTTCTGATCTTCCAATGGTTTTCCTCTTTTACAAGCATCAGTTTTTTGATACCAAAATCATGGTAGGCATCGGCCGTGTAACTCTGTTTAAAACGAACCTCTGCACTTCTGTGTGATTGTTTGACAACCTTCATTTTGCTGATTTCTACCTTTATTGCGTGATACTTTTTGTTCAGATCGGCTTTGTATTTTTCCCAGCCCCTCAAATCCATCCCGCCGGACCTGAAATTTTTGTCATAAAAGGAGACATAGGCCCTGAGATCTTTCTGCTCCCACGCCTTTTTCCAGGAACCAACAAAATTTTTGACCTCCTGCAAAGTTATTGAGACAGGATAAGAAGGCACCTTCTTTTCCTTAGTCTCAGAAAAGAACTCACCTGCTATTCTCCACTTATTGCTGTTTTTGGCCAGGTAGAGCCTTTTTTCCCCCTGGCTTTTAAAGCCGGCAGTACTATAGGTCTGGTCAAATTTGGCAAGTATACTATCGTTAGCCACAAAAAGTTGGAGGTTTTCAACACCCACGTTAATATTTCCATATTTTTTAGCGAGCCTGGTTTTATAAGCCTTCCAACTGTAGTAATCCATTCCTCTTGAAGAAAATTGTTGGCTGTAAATACCCATATATCTATCAATATCCTTTTTCTCCCAGGCGTGAGCCCACGTTTCAATAAGTTTCTCCAGGTTTCTTGATTCTTCTTCCAGTTTTTTATAGGGAACCTGCACAATCTTGTCACTGATTATAACAGGGGTTTCGTATAATCTTATGTAGGAGGACAGGTCTTCGATATCCCTATTTTCAAGCACAATACATCCGTTTGTATCCCTGGGTTTCAAGACCTCGTCTGTACCATGAAACCAGATACCATAGCCACTCCTTCCTTGCTTTTTGTCCATTTGATTGGGGTAGTCAAGAGGAAATGCCAGGATCCCGTAATTGGACGAAAGCTCCTTCTTCACAAAAGATTTTGTGAAGAAGTAGACACCTTCAGGTGTCTTTTTATCATTTTTCCTTGATTTTGGACCGCTGTTTTCTCCAGTAGAGCACCTGTATTCCTTTACAGGTTTGGATAGATCACCCTTTTGAAAAACGAGAACCTTTTGAGTGGATTTATCCACCAGTATTGCGTAATCTATCCCCGTTTCAGGCCATTTTAATAAATGGGCCGGGACAAGGTTTAAATCGGCATCGGCCGTTGGAATATAGAAAGCGAAGACCAATACGAAAAAGATGGTTTTCTTTACGTTCACGATCCTAAGCAATACCCTTCTTGTTTTGTTAGTTAGTTTCCATCCATAAATGGCTGTTTTTCACAATCTCGGCGTCAATCCGCCAGAGGCGGATAAATCTGCGGGATCACTTGTGTGGCGTACTTATAGTACGTCTCCGCGTAATCCCTTGATTTCCTTGATCTTGTAAAAAACATCTCATTTTTGAATTGGAAACTATCTAGTGCCCAAAATTGATTGGTGGATGGGCACTAGTTAATGGTTCCGTCATTTCCATGTCTGGATAGCCTTTCGGAAACCCACAGCCTTCATTAATACGTAAGAATTACTATTGATGCCAACACTTCCGAACGATACTAATTGAATACGCGCGCGAATATATCATCCACATGCTGGAGATGATAATCCACGTCAAAAACATCCTCAATTTCCTTTTTACTCAGATATTTGCCGATTTCTTGATCTTCCATGATAAGGGATTTGAATTCCTGTCCGCTTTCCCACACTTTCATGGCGTTTCTCTGGACCATAACATAGGCCTTTTGCCTTTCAACACCCTTTTCCGCCAGTTTCATAAGGAACTGCTGGGAGAAGATAAGTCCCTTTGTCTTATTAAGGTTCTCGGCCATGTTTTGGGGATGTACAACAAGGCCACTGACGATTCCGGTCAACCGATGCAGCATAAAATCCATAAGAATAGTGCTGTCCGGACCGATTATCCTTTCTACAGATGAATGACTTATGTCCCTCTCATGCCACAGGGCCATATTTTCCATGGCAGCCATGCAGTTGGAACGCACTAAACGCGCGAGCCCTGAAATATTTTCACACCCGACGGGATTTTTTTTGTGTGGCATGGCGGATGAACCTTTCTGGCCTTTGGCAAAAGGTTCCTCTGCCTCCAGGACCTCTGTCCTCTGGAGATGCCTTATTTCAATAGCAATCTTCTCAAGGGTTCCGGCCACAATCGCCAGGCTTGCGAAGTACTCCGCATGGCGATCACGCTGGATAATCTGGGTGGATATTTCCGCGGGCTTTAGGCCAAGTTTTGTACATACAAGTGATTCAACCTTTGGGGACACATTGGCGAATGTACCCACGGCACCGGACAGCTTCCCATAGCTGATCACATCATTAGCCGCCTCCAGTCTTTTCAGATTTCGTTTCATTTCGGAATACCAGACAGCCAGCTTAAGGCCGAAGGTCATTGGTTCCGCATGGATGCCATGAGACCTGCCGATCATTACTGTGGATTTGTGCTCAAATGCCCTTTTCTTTATAATTTCTATAAATTTTTTGACGTCTTTGATTATAAAATCCATGGCTTCTTTTAAAAGAAGTGCGAAACTGGTATCCAAGATATCGGATGATGTCAAACCCAGGTGAATATAGCGTGAGTCAGGTCCTACGTGTTGGGCAACGTCTGTTAAAAAAGCGATGATATCATGTTTTGTCTCTTCCTCTATCCTAAGGATATTTTTAACAGAAAACGCTGCTTTTTTCCGGATGTTTTCAAAGGCTTTCCGCGGTATTAGACCTTCATCTGCCATGGCCTCGCAGGCGGCAATTTCAACCTCGAGCCACTTGGCATATCGATTCGCTGACTCCCAGATACGGCCCATCTCTGGACGGGTATAACGGCTGATCATTTCATCACTCCTTCTTAAAGCTCAAGATACAAACATATTTAAAATACTCCGCTCAAAACCAGGCCAAGAGATACAAGAAGTCCATGTCCGATCAATGTCTGAATCGTAAGGGCCTGAGCAGGAATCACTTTCTCGTGGGACAGATATTCGTTCCATAAGACCTTTATGGCCTTAAACGCAAGAGGCAAAGCAATAAAAGACAGCATGATCAGATAGGATAAACCAACAACACTGATCAGAAAAAAAACGATTAAAAAGGCCAGTAAAATGATGGCGCAATAAATATACCTTGAGAGGGCCGGGCCCAGCCTCACCAACAGATTCCTTTTTGCAGCGTCACGATCAGCCTGATAATCCGGGAATTGATTTATCCAAATGACCCCTGCAATAAAAAAACCTTGAGGGAACCCGAGGGCAAAGGCGGGCCAGCTAAGTGATCCAGACATCACATAATATGTTCCCATGGTGATTAGAGGTCCAAAGGCGAAGAATATCAGGATTTCACCCCATCCTCTTGACATGAGCTGCAGTGGAGGGGCTGAATAGGCCCAACCTGCCAAGAGACCAAAAAGTCCGATAGCAATAACAAGGGGCCTTTCCAGGTAAACGAGCCAGATACCCGCACCCGAGCCCAGCACGAAAAAAGAAAGAGCCATTAACAGGATAAGTCGAGGGGCAATTTTTCTATCTTGAATCACACGGCTTCCGCCACTGAAAGGTGTCAGACGCACATTGATCGGATCACTTCCCATGGCATCGTAATAATCATTAAGCAGATTAGCGCCAAGGTGCAGTGATGACACTCCCAGGGCGGTGATCAAAAAAAGATGAAAAGACATGCTTTTTTCTGCGAACCCAAAGGCAGCGCCTATGATTACCGGGATCAGGGACCCGGCCAGGAAAGGTGCCCTGAGGGCCTTTATGTAAACGTTCATGCTTAAATTAGGTATAATATTTAGTTTTATTGACAATCAAGTAAGGATATTTATTTTTCATTTATCAAAATAACAATGTTATTTCAACCAATTAAAATGATAGCACCCAAATTCAAGTATGTTTTGGAGAGAGTTCCCGCTTATTTGGTCTTTTTGCCGAAGCTTAGGATGACAGTACCATGTTGTCAATAATATGTTGTGAATGAGACCTGAAACCACTTTGGGATTTTTTTCAGCTTTGATTTCCTGGCGATTTAGCAGCATTACTCGGCCCCCATTTTTCAAGTGGGCAACGATCACATATGGGCCTTCTCTTGCAGTAGTTCTTACCAGTCTGTACTATTAGGGCATGGAATTCATTAAAAAGCGAGGCATCTTCCGTCAGGTGATCCATAAACAGATCCTGCAAAACATCATAGGTGGCATATTCTTCAGAAATCATGCCATGTCGGTATAGAATGCGGTATGTATAGGCATCAATGACAAAAACGGGGCGCGAGGCGGCATACAGAAGGATACTGTCAGCCGTTTCGGGCCCAACACCGTTAACAGAAAGCAGGCCTTGCCTGAGTGTTTGCGTGTCATCCTCCATGAATATAGAAAGATCCTCCTGGTAGCGCTCCGCAATGAAATTCATCAGATTCTTTAATCTCTTCGTTTTAATGTTATAGTACCCGGCCGGCCGGATCAGTTGAGCTAATTCGCTGCTCGGTGCCGCATTAAGTTTAGTCACTGAAAGCAATCCCTTATCCTTCAGGTTTTTAATAGCCTTTTCGACATTTTTCCAGTTCGTATTTTGGGTTAGGACAGCCCCGACCATCACCTCAAGGACGGTCTCTGCCGGCCACCAGTTTTGAGGACCAAAATGATTCAGCATAAGGTCGAACATCTCCATTAGTCTTTGACCTGTCATGCTACGCATTGGGGGTTTGGGATCGCGTGTTACGTTATCAGTTTCCATTTTGTGCCATCATGTCGGATTAGCATGTCATCAAGGCATGTATCTTGCCTTGACAGGGCATGAAAGATACCTTAGATTTAGCCTCCATGTCAATTACTGCAAAGGTAAGATCCGAGCAGGATTAACCGGGTTGTTATAAAGCGAGATTAAATATCTATGGTAGCAGCGCATAAACTCACGAAAACCAGAAATATTGGTATCATAGCTCATATTGACGCCGGCAAGACCACCGTCACCGAACGGGTCCTATTCTATACCGGTCGCGTTCACAAGATGGGTGAGGTTCACAATGGTGAAGCCACCATGGACTGGATGCTGGAAGAAAAGGAACGGGGGATTACCATCACCTCTGCCGTGACCTCCAGCCAGTGGCGCGGACACGATATCAATATTATAGATACCCCTGGCCACGTGGATTTCACAATCGAGGTGGAGCGCGCCCTCCGGGTGCTTGATGGGGCAATCGGGATCTTCTGCGCTGTGGGTGGTGTAGAGCCGCAATCTGAAACGGTCTGGCACCAGGCAGACCGATACAAAGTCCCTAAGATAGCATTTATAAACAAGTTGGACCGGGTTGGCTCTGATTTTTACAGGGCTGTGGAAATGATCAAGGACAGACTTGGAGCCACACCACTTGTTCTTCAGTTACCGTGGGGTATGGAAGACAGCCTCAAGGGTATTATTGATCTAATCAAGATGAAAGGCATTCTATGGGAGGAAGAGACTCTCGGCGCAGAGTTCAGAGAGGTCCCCATTCCGTCGGAGTTAGCCGAACAAGCCAACAAATACAGAGACCTGCTCATTGAAACCCTGGCCGATAAAGACGATCAGATAATGGAAAAATACCTCTCAGAAGAAAAGATTGAAAACCGAGAACTAAGACGGGCCATACGAACGGCGACCATCAAACTGGAACTTGTCCCGGTCTTCTGCGGGGCGGCCTTAAGGAACAAAGGTATCCAGCCGCTTTTAGATGGAATTGTAGATTATCTTCCCTCTCCCGTTGATGTGCCTTCGGTTATTGGGATTACCCCCAAATCAGGGAAAGAAACATCCCGCCGTGCAGAGGCGAAGGGTCCTTTTTCTGCCCTGGCCTTCAAAGTGATGATGGATCAGGGGAGAAAAATGACCTATGTTCGGGTCTACTCTGGTACCGTAAAAACAGGAGATCTGGTATATAATCCCGGAAAGAATGTAAAAGAAAAGCTGGCTCGGATCCTGAAAATGCATTCCAATAAAAGAGAAAGGATTGATCAAGCATCAGCAGGTGATATTGTTGCTGTAATGGGTCTTAAATTAACTACCACCGGAGATACGCTCTGCACGGAAGACAGACCGATTCTGCTGGAGGCGATTCAATTCAATGAACCTGTCATCAGTGAAGCTGTTGAACCCAAAAGGGTTCAGGATCACGACAAACTCCTAGATGCCTTAAGTAAAGTGTCGGATGAAGACCCAACCTTCAAGTTCAGGATTGATGAAGAAACAGGCCAAATGGTCATTTCAGGAATGGGTGAGCTTCATCTGGAGATCATCATAGGCAGGCTCAAGCGAGATTTTTTTGTGGAAACTAACCAGGGAAAACCCCAGGTCGTATACAGGGAGACAGTTACAAAACCTGTGCAGCACGAAGAAGTCTTCCAGAGGGAGTTGGCCGGACAACAGCATTTTGCAGGGGTAATTGTAGAGGTTTCACCCCTGCCGAGAGGAACTGGTAATCGTTTTGTAAGCCGTTGTGACAACCCGGATCTTACCGAAGAATTTTTGGATGCCATACGCCAGGCTGTTTCCGAGGCTGAGGCCAGCGGTGTCCTAATGGGTTACCCGATTATTGATGTCCAGACGGCGCTTCTTGATGTTCGCATAAAAGAGACATCTGACGTAATGGCATTTAAGATAGCTGTGATCATGGCATTTAGAAAGGCATGTCAGAATGCTGATCCGCTCCTCTTGGAACCGATAATGAAGGCTGAAGTTCTGGTTCCGGAAGAATTTACCGGGGAGGTCATCAATGACCTGAATGCGCGCCAGGGTAAGATTGGGCAGATCATCAGCAAAGAACCGGTTCAGGTACTTACGGCCAGCGTTCCACTTTCCAAAATGTTCGGCTATTCAACATCTCTTCGATCTGTCTCCCAAGGCCGGGGGACCTTTACAATGCAATTCAGCCACTATGATAAGGCATAAGTCCGCTTTCAGGATGTATAAGCGGTTTGGTTTCACACGCCATTCATCCTAATCAGATATCACTGTTAATTTAAGGGGATTGAAATGCTAAGGGAAATAGGTCTTTCAGAGATGGTAAAGAAGGAAATATCAAAAGGTCAATGTGTATTTGTCGCTCGGAAAAGAGGGAACGATGAGCTGGCTCCATCAGATGAAATCTTCAGTGAATTTGATAGAAAGAAAATGGCATTAGAGAAGAGACATGGCAAGGGAAGTGTTGAAGCACATAACCAGGCATACCTGTCTTGTGATTATGAAAACCGGTTTAGAGACCAGATCATGCGGAACCCCGAAGCCCTAAAAAAGTTGAAAAACATCAGTCAGCGTGCCCAAAAGGAAGATGTGTTTCTTGTCTGCTATGAAGGGCCTTCTAAGGCCTGTCATAGAAGGATATTGCTAAGGATAGCCGAAGAGCGTTTCGGGGTGAAAGTTTCTATGCAAGGAGTGGAGCCGTGAAGGATCAGTTTCTTTTCTTGAATTTCAGCTTTATGGGTGTAAACTCAAGCTGGAAATGAGCCCGTAACTGGTTGATCAAGAAACGTTCATATGAAAAATGGACCATATCGGGTCGGTTTACGAATACCACAAACGTTGGGGGCCGGGTGCGTGGCTGGGTGGCGTAAAGGAACTTCAATCTTCCCCGTCCGATTCTCGGAGGCGGGTGTTTTTCTATCATCTTTTGTATGGCACCATTGACCGATGACGTGCTGATTCTCCGGGAAAACTGATCATAGACAAGGTTAATTTTGTCAAATAGTTTCATGACCCGTTGGCCGGTGAGGGCAGACAGGTTTATCCTTGGGGCAAAGGAGATAAATTGCAATTGCCTGTCAATAGAATTGTCTAATTCTTTACTTTTTCGGCTATCATCTTTGATCAAGTCCCATTTATTGACAACCAAAACTACGCCCCTTCCCCGCTCAAGTGCGTAACCTAAAATGCGGGCATCCTGTTCCGAAACCCCTTCTGCTGCGTCTAAAAGAATTGCAGCCACATGGCACCGATCAAGGCTCTTAAGGGCCTTGATCATTGAGTACTTCTCTATTTTTTTCTTGACCTTCGCCTTCCTGCGTATGCCGGCGGTATCAATCAAGAGATAATCTTTACCGCGATAGGTGAAGATAGTGTCCACTGCATCGCGAGTGGTTCCGGGCAGTTCACTTACTACAAGCCTGTCTAGCCCAAGAATACAGTTGATAAGGGAAGATTTGCCGGCATTGGGTCTCCCGAGGACAGCCACTCTGATATGGGCAGGATCTTGACTTTCTATTTCAGATTCCGGGATGTTTTCGATTATTTCCTGCATAAGGGATTTAATGCCGTAACCATGTGCGGCTGAAACGGGATAGACAGGCTCCATGCCAAGCCCGTGGAAGTCGTGTATCAAATGGTCAAGTTCCGGACCGTCAATCTTGTTGGCTACCAGAAGCACACTTTTCCGGCTCCGGCGTAAAACGTCGGCAAGCTCTTCATCCCCCGGCATTATGCCCTGCCTTCCATCCACCATGAAGATCACCTTGTCGGCTTCCTTTATGGCCATTTGGACCTGGTCCTTGACTTTTTCTAAGAGGGGATCCTGGCCCAAATCCTCGAACCCACCCGTGTCCACAAGGGTCAAGGGGATCCCGTCATAGATTATAGAAGCGTAGAGACGATCCCTGGTGATGCCCGGGATGTTATCTACCAGGGCGGCCCTGGATCTTGAGAGTCGATTGAAGAGCGTGGATTTGCCAACATTGGGTCTTCCCACTATAACGATAGTTGTAGCCATGGTATCGGTACTGTTACATATGATTATTTTGCGATTTTTTAGTTAAGTCCCTAAACTAATATATACCGGAAGATCCGGAGCAGATATTTTACTGTTAGCGAATTGGTGTTGCTCTGAAGTGTCGGCATCAACAGTGATTTATTTTGCTTTAAGCAGGTGTCTTAAAATCATTTATCGGCACCTATGTACGGTATTAGTGAACTTAGTCTAAAATCCCATATCCCCGAACATGGGTCAAGGTGTTTCCTTCAAGGCTCCAGCACAAACCGGATATCATGTTATGATATTATGGCTTGACTAACTGCATGAATGGGGATAAATTTTGTATAGTCTGTGATTTCAATACAGAAGTTGTGTAACATTCATTGGAGATGCCTACCAAATATATCATAGTTACAGGCGGCGTTCTATCCGGCCTTGGCAAAGGGATTGCTGCCGCCTCCATCGGCCACCTTCTCTCATCAAGACTAAGAATAGTTCCCATCAAGTGTGATGGGTATCTTAACGTGGATCCGGGTACCATGAACCCCTTCGAGCATGGAGAGGTTTTTGTGCTGGACGATGGTGGCGAAGTGGACATGGATTTTGGACACTATGAACGGTTTTTGGGGGTAACCTGCAAATCCAAGTGGAACCTTACCATGGGCAAAGTATTCGACATGGTAAGGAAAAAGGAAAGGAGGGGTGATTACCTGGGAAAGACCGTACAGTATATACCCCATGTAACGGATGTCATAAAAAACCATATATTTGAAATTGCCCAGGAAGAGGGTCTGGATTTGATACTAGTTGAAATAGGCGGAACTGTGGGCGACATTGAGAACGAATTGTTTTTAGAGTCGATGCGTCAGATGAGAGAAGATGTGGGCAAAGAAAACATTATGTATATTCACCTCACATATGTACCTATCCCTTATGGTGTAAGCGAACAGAAATCCAAACCCACCCAGCAGAGTGTGAACCTCCTCAGACAGCGAGGTATTTTTCCTGATGTTATTATCGGCAGGTGCTCCCAATTTTTGACAAAGGAGATAAAGGGTAAGATTTCCAGTTTCTGTGATGTCCGTCTCGAGGCAGTCATTACAGGTCTGGATGTGGAAGATATATACGAAATCCCAATTATCTTTGAGCAGGAAGGGTTGCCTGAAATTATACATAAGAGACTTAATATCTATAGCCCGCCGGATCTTAGGAAATGGAAAAAGCTGGTAGAAAACATAAGGAAGCCTAAATCAGAAATCACGGTGGCAATGTGCGGGAAGTACACCAAACTGGAGGACTCTTATGCCTCTATCATTGAGTCTTTCAATCACTGCTCTGCACATTTGGGCTGCAAAATCAATGTTGAGTGGGTGGAAACCACACACCTTAAGGATACTTCTTTTCTGGATAATGTGGATGGCGTGTTAGTACCCGGCGGATTCGGGTCCAGAGGCACGGAAGGGAAGATCGAGATAATCCGTTTGGCCCGGGAACGGGATATTCCGTTTTTAGGTCTTTGCTTAGGGCTGCAGTTGGCGATAATTGAATTTGCAAGAGATGTCTGTAATTTAGAAGGCGCTAATTCAACGGAGATGGATCCTAACACGCCTCATCCGGTTATTGATATTCTGCCTGAGCAAAAGGAAGTCACAGATAAAGGTGGAACAATGAGGTTAGGTGCCTATCCTGCTGTCCTAAAAAAGGGGACCCTGGTATATTCCCTTTATGGCACCCAAGAGGCCTCAGAGCGGCATCGGCATCGATATGAAGTTAATCCGGATTATCATTCCATTATATCAGAAAATGGAATGATATTTTCAGGGACATCGCAAGATGGGAGACTGGTGGAGTTTATCGAATTGCCACAATTGAAATTTTTTGTTGCAACTCAGGCACACCCCGAGCTGAAGTCAAGGATGGAAAAGCCCGCACCACTCTTCTATGGATTTATAAAAGCCTGTCAGATGTGATAACTTCCCAGCACGTTGCAAATAATAGACGCTCAGTCCTCGTCCTTCCAACCGCGGATGGCAGTAAGTCGAGCCTTGTAATGGTGAAGCCTGTATATATCCTTTTAAAAGCTGATGGCGAATGTTTGTCAGGAATAGGAGTAAATAAAAGGAAAAATGTCGCGGGTTATTGATTTAGAAGAAGGCCGGTTGCTCGTAGCTGCTAAGAGAGGCTTTCGTAACTGGGAAAACCGGTTTAAGGAGTCATTCGGTCTCAAGACCAAGCTTTCCCAGATTTCTCCTGCAACCCTTTCCTATTTGGCTCAAGGTAAAGATAAAGGAACCTTCTATATCTACGATTTAATCATGAATCTTCAACATTTAGGATCCGGATTTGAGTTTAACGAACTAAATCCCAAGAAAAAGATGGCCCTTATTGACCAGTATCTTTTTGTGCTGGACCGGATTCGGTTTGAATGCATGAAAAGGCTGGGATGGCTTAAAAGTTATCCCGGTGAGGAATTCCCGTTAGTGGAGCTTATAGTGAATTTTGATAAGATTGCGCCAAGCCTTCAGGCAAAGATCCCTGTGCTCGATCAGGGCCATAATTGCCATGAGGAGTACGAAGCAATGACTACTAACGATAAAGAGGCTTTTATCAGAAAATTAATACCAAAGGCATTGGAAGAGATTCGGAATTACTCCACAACCTTATAGACCATGTCGTTTTCCCTGACTCTCTCTTTTACCTTCACCCCGACAAGATCACCTACTTTTGCCTCAACCACGGATTGATTGTCAATCTCCATGCTTGTGATCTCTTCGGTAAAATCGGTTGTATGCCCCTTGTATTTTAAGACATCCCCTATTTTAATGCTGCCATTTGTAACTTCCAGGGCTGCGACACTGGGCTTGGCGAAAAACTTTACAATTACGGCAACCTGTTCTTCGGGCATAATTGCACCTCCTTATCAAAAATGAGAATAACTGAGTTAATTTGTTAAATATCGCCTTTTAATGCCATTGTCAAGAAATCTAGTGTTTTGAAAGAGATTAATATGAATTGTCTTTGTATCTTCGTTTCCACTTGAAAAGTATGGTATGGGCATAGTAATCTTTTTTTAAATTCATTCGCTGAAGGCTGAGTGCTGACCGCTGAGGGCTTGCTGATTGGGCTTTAGCTTAATGAGGGTGATCCCAACCCGGTTAGGAGAGGGCAATAATACATGTATACAAGTTTTTTCGGCTTAAAGGAGAGACCTTTCAAGCTTGTTCCAGATCCAGCGTATCTTTTTTTGAGTAGAAGTCACGAGGAAGCCTTAGCCCATCTTTCTTATGCCATTTCCCAGGGAGACGGATTTGTGGAAATCACAGGCGAGGTAGGAACAGGCAAGACAACTCTTTGTCGGGTTTTTCTCGCAAATCTGGATCAAGGGACAGAAGCAGCTTATATTTTTAATCCGATCTTGAATTCAACTCAGTTGTTGAAGAGCATAAATGATGAATTCGGGATTAACTCTGAGGCTGACAATACCAAGGAACTTATCGATACCCTGAATGCCTTTCTAATGGAAAAAAAGTCGCAAGGTAAAAAGGTTATCCTTCTTATCGACGAGGCCCAAAATCTGAGCAGGGAGGTGCTGGAGCAGCTAAGGTTGCTTTCAAATCTTGAAACAGACATATATAAACTTCTGCAAATTATATTGGTCGGACAACCAGAGCTGGGGGAAATGCTCGATTCATATGAGCTCAGGCAGCTGGGACAAAGGATAACGCTAAGCTGTCATCTGTTTCCACTGACATATAAAGAAACCAAGGGATATATTCAACACAGGATAAATATCGCTACCCAGAAGTCGGGAATCAAGTTCAATCGGGCGGCCTTTCGATCTATTTATAGATATTCCGGAGGAATACCGCGATTGATCAATATCACCTGCGACCGGGCTCTTCTTACCGCATTTGGTGTAGGTCGTCACAAAATCACGGGAGGTGTAGCCAGGGCAGCAATCAGGGAACTGGCGGGCAGAGGATATATCAAACGTAACGGCCTGTATGATGGAAAAAGGGCAGTCCTGATATTTTTAATGTTATGCATGGCATTTTTTATGGTAATTCTTTACCGACCCAAAATATTAAATATAAACGGGATATTTCATGCTTCGAAAGGCAAGATGACCGAAACCTCTCTCCCTGGATTAGAAGACGTGAAAAAAGACATAAACCCTGCTCCGCATTCGGAACAGATTAGTGGTGCAGCGCAAGACGAAGTCAAACCAGAAACTGATACCAGAAAAGTAATTGATTTAGGGGATGTTCTTAAGGCTATGGACACAAGGTCCTCAAGGCATGATGCTGTTAAGGCCGCTATGGAACTGTGGGGCATTGATGCAGTAATTAGACAGTCTGTGGAAACAATTGACGATGATCAAACCTTTTTCAGCCTTGCCGCGAAACATAATGGACTCTTGATTCGGCGCGTTAATGGCGATTTAGACCTGCTGAAGAGACTAAATCTTCCGGCTATCCTTAAATTTCAGCTTCCTGAAGTACAATCTCCCGTGTATCTCACCCTTAGCAAAATGGACGAAACTAAGATCGTTCTCGTAAGCGGAGTCAAAAAACAGATGATGGAGATAAATCCGGAAGGATTAAAATCTTATTGGTCAGGGGTGGCATACATCCCTTGGAAGAATTTCCTTTCCTTGACCGGCAGTATTCCCCTGGAATCCCCAAAGGATTCCATAATAACACTAAAGATGCTTATGCGTGATATCGGATTTAGTGATATTGATATGGGTCCGGTTTACGATGAATTGACTCGAAAGGCCATAGCAGAAATTCAGAAAAAAAACGGCATAAAAGTCGACGGGGTCGTAGGCCCTTTGACTAAGATTATTCTTTATAATGAAATGGGATCTTTAAAGATACCTCATATTACGAATTGATGGACTCGTAAAAAGTCCATCAACCGTCCGAGGGCGGTTAAGCCCCGGACTGGGGTGGGGGTGGAACCATTTGAATTTACTTCGAATGGCGGGGGAGGGGTATCCCTCCTCCGCCGAGTAAAAAGACGCAAAGCGACGTTTTACGAGGCTGTCAAGAATTAGTATTTATCCAGATGCAGGGCATTCAAGAGTGAGTTCTATATTAAAGGCGTTAAAGAAGCTTGAAAAGGAATCTCCCTACCAGGACGAAGCCGTAACCTGGCCTCAGAAGATTGACACAAAAAAGGCCATCAGTAAACACACCAGGGGGGGCTGGATCTTTAAAAAATTCATATCCGTTTTTTTTGTGGCAGTTATATTGGCTGCCGGTGTATGGCTTTACTTTAGCCAGAAGCCGTTCCGGATGAAAAAATTTTTTACTGGAGCCGGTTTCTTTAATCAAAGTGATGGAGAGGAAAAGACGGTATCGGTACCCGTTCGTAAGAAGGTGGAAAAAGGACCGGTGCCGGTTTCAAGAAGAGCAATTGTCGAAAAGAAAATGCCAAGGCCTTCTATAAGTAAGACCTCGCGCCTGGATTTGCCTAAAAAGGATACCGGCGCAGCAAAGGATAGTGAAAAGTATGATCGGGTTAAAAAAGTGGATCAAGAGATGCCAGCATATGTTCGGAAGGCATCTGAAAATACTTTGAAACCGGGTTTAAGAGAGGAAAATGGGATTGATGAGCGAGGAACAGTTCCTGAAACGAAAACCTCCAGCCCTGGATTGGATAAGAGAAAAGCCCCGGCATTGAAGAAAGCTGAAAAATCCGGTCCCGGTGAAATGGCGGAGGACAAGAAATTTGCATCTGCCAAAATAATGGATGACTCCAGGTTAGAGCTGCAGGCCATAGCCTGGTCTGTTGATGCGAAAAAGCGTATTGCAGTTATTAACGGCCGTGTGGTAAGAGAGGGCGCGACTATGGAGGGGTTTACCATAACCCGAATTGGAAAGGACGAAGTTGTTGTTATGGAGGGAAACGTACTCCGTAAGCTGGTATTCACAATAAAATGATGGAAGAGTACAAGAAACGATTGGCCCACATACTGGCGGAGACCGGGGCACTTTTTTTTGATAAGAATCTCATCTTGAAGGACGGACGACCCACGCCTTACTTTGTAAACATGGCGATGTTCAAAACCGGTCGCCTAAGCCTGGAGTTGGGATCGTTTTTTTCAGCTATGATGGTGTCGAGAGATCTTATTAGGGATACGGACATCATATTGGGTCCCTCATACAAGGGCAGTTCAATAGCCATGGCAACTGCCATCTCGCTGTGGAAGGAACATGGGTTTGATTTGGCCTTTGATTATGACCGAAAAGAGGCAAAGACCCACGGAGAGGCTACCGCTTCCAAGAGTATCTTTGTGAACCAGACATTCTTTGACGGGTGTCATATTTTTGTAGTGGACGATGTGGCCACCTCTATGGGAACCAAATATGATCTTTTGGAAAAGATTACGGGCGAGGCCCGGGCTCGGGAGATGCTGTTTCACGTAGTTGGTATAGGAATCGCAATAGACAGGGAGCAGACTACGGCGGTCTATGATAAAGCCGGGAAGGTGATCCTTGGGCAGAAAGGAGAAAATGCCATCCAGGATTTTATATCAAAAAGCGGTATTCCTGTTTACTGTGTTGCCGGCATAAAGGAGATCACAGAATATCTTTACAGGGAAAAAATACCTGTGATGATTCAGGGAACGCGGCTTGCAATCGATGAGAAAGCAAAGGCCGAATTTGATGAATATATTGAGATTTATGGAGTTGGGTAGCCTTTGTGAAACAGAAAGAGACCTCACAATAAGACGAACTCATAGAGCGTGATCATGTTTCTATGGCAATGCCTAGAAGTGTGTCACCAAGTGTTTAAATCCGAAATCCTAATATCGGAACCCGAAACAAATTCAAAGCTCGAATGTTCAAATGACAGAAACAACCTGTCCAAGTGTTACAGACTTGTAATTGATTGCTCCGCAACGAGGTTTTGCCATTTGCATTTTGGTTATTTAATATTGTTTCGTATTTAGTATTTCGTGCTTTTAATTGGTATTTTCTATGGAAAGAAACCAAAGCATCCTTCCTAAGTGGTTTTTACATAAAGCCCCGTGCTTTGGGCCGGGATTCATTACTAAACAATTAATATTAGCAGGCAATGATTTATCATGAATATTCAAGATAATGAGAATCTTCCAAATCTAATCAGAGAGTTCCTGAACGGCAGGGAGCCTGAAAATATCCATGACGGGCCTTATTCCCACAGACACGCCGGTGTTCTCATACCTCTTTTAGAGGATAAGGGGATCTACAAGATCCTCTTTACTAAAAGAACGGACATGGTAGAAGAACACAAAGGTCAGATTTCTTTTCCAGGAGGTTCTGTTGATAAAGAAGATAGCTCCGTGTTGGAGACTGCCTTGAGGGAATCGGAAGAAGAGATCGGCCTTTTAAAAGGGGATGTGGATATTTTGGGACGGATCGATGATACCGTGACTGTGGCATCAGATTTTATTGTCCGCCCGTATGTAGGCTTTGTGCCTTTTCCTTACGATTTTGTCATTAACACGAGAGAGGTTGAAAGGATAATTACAGTGCCGATAGATGTCTTTCAGCCAAAAAACTCAGAGACCAATATCTATGCCGTGGAATCTGAAGGGAAGACCTACCATACAAAGGCCTATGAATACAACGGGGATGTGATCTGGGGAGCAACAGCCAGGATGATTGAGAATCTCATGGGTATTATCGCGGGAAGATCGTCCTTGCCGGACAATAGAAAATAGGTTATAGGTAAATGCAGTCGGGACGTGGCTCAGTCTGGTAGAGCACCGCGTTCGGGACGCGGGAGTCGC